>PKZI01000107.1:0-7518 GCA_003133005.1 Acidimicrobiaceae bacterium
GCGAAACAGGTCACTCGACGTCCATACCGAACCAACCCCCGCGTCGCGCACGTTGCCCGCCTTGAACTCCTCGTGGATCACGAAGGGACACGCGTAGACGTCACCCACCGGATCGATGAGACAGACCACGCGTCCAGCCCCACAGAGATTGAGGCCCTCAAGGGGGCTGCCGAGTGCCGAGAGATGAAAGAACGAGTCACCCGTCAAGACGTTCGGACGCGCGAGCAACCACTGGTAGAGCTGGCGATTCTGTTCGCGCGTCGGGTGCAACTCTTGCCACACGTCGGCGCCGCGACCCGAGGGGCGAAGACGCGTCAGTCGCAGTTCCGCGCCGTACTGGGCGGCGAGCGCCTCGAACTGGTCGAGCTGTTCGACGCTCTCGCGGGTCATCACGACCGAGATCTTGAACTGGCCGAAGTTCGCGTCTTTGAGGTAGTCCATTGCGCGTCGCGCGCTGTCATAACTCCCCACGCCCCGGATGCGGTCGTTCGTGCTCTCGTCCACCCCGTCCAACGAAATCTGGATGTCCAAGTAGTCCATCGCGGCGAGTCGACGCGCGGCGAGTTTGTCAATGCGGGTGCCGTTCGTCGAGAACTTGACGCCGATTTTCTTCTCTACCGCGTGTTCGATCAACGTGAAGAAATCACGGCGAATCATTGGCTCGCCGCCACCAATGTTGACGTAGAAGATCTGCATCGCGGCAATCTCGTCGAGCAGAGCAAGCGCTTCGTCGGTGGAGAGTTCGCGAGGGTCGCGGCGCCCCGAAGAAGAGAGGCAGTGCGTGCACGCGAGGTTGCACGCGTAGGTGAGTTCCCACGTAAGACAGATCGGTGCGTTCAAGCCGTGCTCGAACCGGTCACGTAGTGACGTTTCAGCGCTCACAGATAATCTCAGCTTTCGCGAGCGATGCGAGCGCCTGCTCGTACCGAGCGCGCTGTGGCGACGCGATCGTCGCCGAAATCGCTTGCTCGGCACTTTCGTGTTCGTCCAGACTTTGCACGAGCACCGTCAGTTCACGCGACTTCAAAAAGACCAGTCGCCGCGTGCCGTGATGGTAGGCGAGCGCCCCGAACTCCTCGTCGCGCAACGACACCTGACCGTGCAACTTCCACGGAAGTGATGCGTCGAAGACTCCCGTTGTCGCGAGCGTCACGATTTAATAGACCCCGCAAAGTCCGTCGATCGAGACCTCTTCGACGAGCAGTTCCTCGCCAACCTCGACGTCCTCGACGTCCACGTCGTCGGCTTCTCTCGTTAGGGTTTCGCTTGTCACGTTCCTCCTGTCGTCGAAATCAATCTACAGGTTCTGTTTGGGACGACTTGGCTTCGTGTCAAACTGCGAGGGTGAGCAATCTCTCGGCGCATTCACTTGGTGATGGTCCCGACACGTCACCAGTCGCACCAGGGACGCGTGTGATGCTCGAGCCCGAGGCGACGTTTCTTGATCGCAACTTTCTAGTCGGCGGTACACCGTGGCGATTGCTGCGACTGCCGGGTACGTCACTCGACGTCGCTCGACGCTGGAAGAACGGCGACGTCGTTCGACCCGGCGAAGAACAGTTCGCGCGCACGCTCATCCGTCAAGGCTTGCTACACCCTGTTTATGAGCACGAGAGCACGCTCGAGGACGTCGACATCGTGATTCCGGTGCGAGACAACGTCGCGTCGTTGAGTTCGCTCCTCGTCCAACTCGAGGGCCTTCACGTGACGGTGGTCGACGACGGGTCTGCCAAACCCGTGCTCGTGCGCGAGTGCGTCCAACACTTCGGCGCCCAACTCGTGCGCCTCGATCGCAACGTCGGTGCGGGCGCTGCGCGCAACGCGGGTACGTCGGCCACCCAGCGCCCGTTCCTTTGTTTCATCGACGACGACGTCAGCATCGAAAATCCGCGCCAGGTTCTTTCGCGACTTCGAGCCCAGTTCACGGACCGCGAGCTCGGAGCCTGTGCACCACGTGTTCGCGGCGGTGAAGGAACGAGCATGCGCGAGCGCTTCGAACAGCGTTTCGGTCCGCTCGATATGGGCGCACGATCAGGACTCGTGGTTCCCAACGGACCCGTTAGCTACGTGCCCACGGCGTGTCTCATGGTTCGNNCTCTTCGATCACGACTGGCTCGTGCGGTATTTGGCCGACGTTGAAGTGACGCACCGAGCGCGACCGACCTGGCACCGTTGGCTGCAACAGCGCGTGCAGTATGGCAACTCGTCGAGTGAACTCGCCGTGCGCCACGGTGATCGACTGGCACCACTGCGCGCAGATCCGTGGACGCTTATCGCATGGACGAGTCTGCTCGCGCGCAATCCGATGCTCGGTGTGCGTATCGCGAACGTCGCGCGCGACGCACTACAGGAACGACTCAACGATCAAGCCGACGACCCCCGGGCGCTGGCGAACGACGTGATCTCTCGCACCATGGTGCGCTCTGGTGCGCCGCTGTCGCGAGCGCTCGTGCGCACCTACGGCCCGGTGTTGCTGCTCGCGGCGCTGCATCCGCGACTTCGACGTCCGGCGCTCGGCGTCTTCGCGCTCGGCACCGCGTGGCGATGGCGTCACCAACGCCTTCACTTACAGGACATTCCCCTTGCGATCGTTGATGACGCTGCCTACGGCGTGGGTGTTTTCCACGGCGCGTGGCGATCTCGCTCACTCGCGGCGCTTCGACCCAAAATAACGAAGTCCTCGATCACGCTTCGCGACGTCCTCGGTCTTGACAAAGGTGATGGGATCTCGTCACGAAGTTGAATTTCGGCTACGTCAAATCTTGGCCTGCAAGTAGAAGTTCACTCGACGAGTGCCCTATACCGCGACGACGTTAACGACACCTTCGAGGCCCTTGAAGTCTTCGGGGTTTCGCGTATAAAGCGGAAGATTTAACGAACACGCAGTCGCGGCGATAAGTAGGTCTACCGCTCGCGCTCCCCGTGGTTTTCTCCCAGACGAATTTACTGCCGCAAAGACAATGCCGTAGGCGCGGGCAGCACGCTCATCGAACGGAATCGAACTAATGGAGGACTCGGTTCTTTGCAATCGATCCTGACGGTGCGCTCGTTCAACTTCGTCACTCGCGGCATGAGGGCTCCCCGAAAGTTCGGCCAGCGAAAGGGAACTCATCGCCAATTCGCGCGGAAGGAGGGAGCGATCAATCAGTTCGAAATCAATGATGACTGAGGTGTCAAGCATGCCCCTCAAAATTTGGGCAGGACTAGGCACGTGGTTCTATGTCTTGGGAAACCTGTCGGTCAATGTCTTCTCGAAATCGCTTCGCGTCGATACGAGGTGCGTTCTCAAACGCCGCAGCCAAAATCTCAATTCGAACAAAAGGTGCCGTCGAAATGGCGTGAGTAGTCCGACCGGATCGCCATTTCGCGTGACGACATAGGAATTGCCCTCGTCGAGCCCGCGCATTATTTCGCCGCAGTCATTACGAAGTTGCCTTTGGGTTATCTCAACTTCCACTCAAATACTGTAGCACGTGGTGCTACAGCACGTAGCCAGAGATTTCGAAAATGTCCAGGTCAACCATGAGACGACAGCGCAAACTCTTTTGACTCAAAACTCGACTCGGTCCTCACTGGGCATCGCGAATCGGTATTAGAAACGAATAACTCCGCGAAGGTTTTCTCCAGAAGCGAGGTCGTCGGCAGCTTGCTGCACCTCGTCAATGGAATATTCCCTCGTGACGAGTTCGTCGATGTAGAACTTGCCCTCGTGATGAAGTCGCAGGAGCTTTGGTACTTGGATACGCGGGTTCTCCGAGCCAAAGACCGTCCCGCGAATCTCCTGGTTCGTCATCGAGAGCATCATCATGTTCACCTCGACGCTCGTCAAATCAAAACCGGCGAGCGTAGTGACGACGATCACGCCTCCCTTAGCCGTAATCGACCGCGCCTGTTCAATGAGTTCGGACGTCAGGTTGTCAACCGTAATGACGACCACGTCACAGAGCTTTCCCCACGTCAGGTCCGGCAGGATGTTAAAGGCGGCATCGAGCGTGGTGGTACAACCGTGGGTCGCGCCGATCTTGAGCGCGCGATCGACCTTGGACTGATTCGTGTCGATCGCGATGACTGCTCGCGCGCCCGCCATGGCGGCTCCTTGAATGGCCCCCGAACCTACGCCACCACAACCAATCACCGCGACGGTGTGACCGGGCTTGACGCCGCCGCGGTTGACCGCTGAACCGAAGCCCGTCGAGAGTCCGCACGAGATAAGAGCGGCTGCGCGCAAGTCGTACCAGGGTTCGATGCGGATGAGTGACGCTTCGTGCACGACGATGTACTCGGAGAACGACCCCACCTGACACATCCGGTTGAGGTTCTCCTCGCCGAGGTGGTGGCGCCACGTACCGTCAGAGATCATGGGGCCCGCGAGAATCGTCGCGCCCATGTCACAGATGTACTGGCGACCGGACAGGCAGTACTCGCACTTGCCGCACGAAGGCACGAAGGACACGGCGACGTGGTCCCCGGGCGCGAGTGACGTGACGCCCTCGCCCACTGACTCGACGACACCCGAACCCTCGTGACCGCCAATGACGGGAAACATGGTGGAGCGACCCGAGATCATCTCGAGCACCTCGGGCTGGTGGGTGATGTCGCCGTGACGCAAGTGCTCGTCAGAGAAACAGAGTCCCGAGAACGCCATCTTGACTTTCACCTCATTGGCGTGTGGTTCGTCGATCTCGATTTCCTCGGTACGCCACGGGCCCTTGGCCTCGGTTACGACAGCGGCTTTTACTTTCATACGTCCCCCTCACGAAGCCCCCGCGAGGGCCCTCTTTCGTCACTCTACATAGATAACGAGGCAATGGAAAAATTCCGAACCCTAGTTCGTCTCACCGTGAAGAACTAGGGGAGCCCGTCGGACGTCGTACATTCCCACATTTCCTGATCCGCCTCGGTCCATTCCGACCACGCCGTTTCGTAACTCGAGCCCAATCGCGCCGATCGATGGTGTTGTAGCGCCTCGTGCAACGCCGCCGATCGCGAAGCAAGGCGCTCCTCAAGGGCGTGGGCATCAAGGAATGAGGCGTCGTCGTCGGGGAGGCTGATGCTCACTTTTGACCGTCCCTCAGGCTTTGCACCGTCTCGTCAGAAATTGGGGCACCGGCTGCCGCAAGGAAGAGACGTCCCTCCCTTGAAGTGATTGAAACGTCGGTTGCGGGATCGCGAGCGAGCGCAGTGTCGTCGATCGCTGCTTGAACTTCCCCGAGTAGAAGTCCAGTTTGCTCAATCAGTTCCCGTGTGGTGACCAAACGGTCCGCCCCGTCATTTGTCGCGTTCACGACCCAATTCTTTCAGATGTACGGCACTGACGAAGAGGAAACGGAAAACTCCAACACTGCGCTCGTGCGGCGTGGATGCCTACATCTGGTCTGGTGCGTCGATACCGAGCAGCGAGAGGCCGAGGTTGAGTGTCCGCGCACTGAGTTCACATAAGGCGAGTCGCTCGTCACGCGTGTGACCGACTGCGGAAAGTACTGGGCACGCCTCGTAAAAGGCGGTGAACCGCTGTGCGAGGTCAAAGAGATAGACACAGAGTCGGTGTGGCTGCAGCGACTCGAGCGCGAGATGAAATGCTTCGGGAAACGCGAGCAACCCGAGGGCAAGTGAGCGCTCGGCGTCGTTCTCCAAAGCGAAACTCGCACTCGCGCCATCCCACGGCGCGCCGAGCCTACGAAAGATCGAGCGCACGCGCGCGTGCGCGTACTGCAGATACGGCCCGGTGTCGCCCTCGAACGCGAGCATCCGGTCGAGGTCAAAGACGTAGTCGCGCTGGCGTTCGGTCGAGAGATCGGCGTACTTGATCGCCGCGCGCGCCACCTGGACCGAAAGTTCGCGGCGCTGTCGGTCGTTCAAATCACTCTTGCGCTCCTCGAGTGCGACGTACGCACGCTCGGTGGCCTCGTCGATCAACCCGACGAGTTTCACCGTCTCGCCGCTGCGGGTCTTGAACATCTTTCGATCAGGACCCAACACGTTGCCGAACGCCACGTGTTCGCATCGCACGCTCTCGGGTAACCAGCCCGCCAAACGCGCCACCGCGTAGATCATGTCGAAGTGCTGGCTCTGTGGCGCGCCGACGACGTACAGCAATTCGTCGGCCTCGAGGTTCGTCACTCGGTCTCGCACGGCCGCGAGGTCGGTCGCCGCGTAGCCGAAGCCCTCGTCACTTTTTTTCACGATCAGCGGCAACGGCTCACCCTCGCGGTTGGTGAAGCCGGGCGGAAAGACGCACAATGCACCGTCGCTCACGGTAATGAGTCCGTGCGCCTCGAGGTCGGTCACCACACTTTCGAGCATGTCGTTGTAGTACGACTCACCCACCACGTCGCTCGGTTGGAGGGTCACGTCGAGCTTGGCGTAGACCTCGGCGAAGTAGGAGATCGACTCGTCGACGAGGAGTTGCCACAGCCGGCGCGTCTCGGGGTCACCGCTTTGCAACGCGACCACCCGCTGACGACTCCGCTCCTTGAAGTTGTCGTCCTCCTCGAACGTCTTTCGCGCGGCCCGATAAAAGGAGTCCAGATCACCTATCGAGAGCGACGCCAGTGCCTGCTCCTCGCCGAGATCGATCAAGTGCTCGATGAGCATGCCAAAGGGCGTACCCCAGTCCCCGACGTGGTTGCGGGCTATGACGTGGTGGCCCGCGAAGCGGTACATTCGCGCCAATGCGTCGCCGATCACCGTCGAGCGAAGGTGGCCCACGTGCATCTCCTTGGCGACGTTGGGGGCCGAGTAGTCAATGACGACGTTCTTGGCGACAGTGGGCAATGCCACACCGAGGCGCTGGTCCACGAGCACTTCGCGCAGTTGCTGGTCCAGAAACGACGCCAGCAGCGTGATATTGAGGAAACCCGGGCCCGCCACTCCCACACTCGCGATCCCGGCAAGATCCAGGTCCGCCATGATCTCGGCGGCGAGATCTCTCGGGGCGCGTCCGAGGGTCTTGGCGAGTGCCATGACCCCGTTCGCCTGATAGTCCCCGTGCTCGGACTGGCGCAGCACGGGTTCGGCGCCCGGTTGGACTCGATCGAAGGTTGCGGCCAAGCGCTCATACAAAATGTCGTACGTCGAGGTCACGTTTTCATTCTCCCACGCAGCGACGCCTCAACCGCCCGTGACGAGGCACCCACGAACACGGCAGAATAGAGGTATGACTACTGCCTCGTTGGACTCATTCGCCGCAAAGACCACCCTTCAAGTGGGCAACCGCACGCTGGACTACTACTCGCTCAAGACCGACGCACTCGCCGGCTTTGACATCGAACATCTGCCCTATTCCATCAAGGTGTTGCTCGAGAACCTGCTGCGCCACGAGGACGGTTTCAAGGTCCACGCCGGTGACATCGAAGCCCTCGCGCGCTGGAGTGAGACCCCCACCCGACACGGTGAGGCGGCCGGGGACGACGCGAAGGAGATTGCCTTCACGCCCGAACGCGTGCTCATGCAAGACCTCACCGGTGTTCCCGCCGTCGTCGACCTCGCCTCGATGCGCGACGCGATCATCGCGCTCGG
>PKZI01000107.1:7582-7728 GCA_003133005.1 Acidimicrobiaceae bacterium
ATCTGTCACCAGGTGAACCTCGAGCACCTGGCGCGCGTGGTCTTCGAACTCGACGGCGTGGCGTACCTCGACACGGTCGTCGGGACCGACTCGCACACCACCATGGTCAACGGTCTAGGCGTACTCGGCTGGGGCGTCGGCGGCAT
>PKZI01000112.1 GCA_003133005.1 Acidimicrobiaceae bacterium
ACTTTCAGTACTGATGAGTGAAGACGAAGTAGAGGGTGGTTCCTTTAAGCACCACCAGATTTCCTACCGTGCCGATGCATTGACCGGACTGGTCACAACCCGGGACGAACTCCTCGGCAGCGGGGAGGCCCGACCATCTTATGATGCGCCCGCCGTGGTTTTCCAAGTAGCTACGAAGAAAGGGATTGACTCGCCTAGGTGGTACCACATTCGTGAGTGATTGCACCCACACGTTTACTTCCGGTGGGCCATTCCCGCCGCTCGCGTAGGTCGTGTTGGATTCGACGCCGACTCCGTATTGGGATTGCTTCACGCCAACGTCAATGAACGTCACTCTCTTCGGAGTGTGGGGAAACGAAATCTTAAATTGGCCACCCAAGGGTCCACGACGCGTGGCAGTGGACATTGCGTCGTTCGAAGAAAAGCACCCAGCCAGGATGACGCCGGCGACCAGCGCGGCCAAGGTCGTCGCGCCGCGGGTTCGCAGGGTCATTGATGAAGCCTAAGTTGGCGTCGTCTTCAGTGTTAAGCCTTTCTCTACGTCTTTTTGAATCAAAAGTGGGCGGTTGCAAGCTAACTGGATAGGGCCCCCACAATTCATCGGCGGTCGTACACTGACTCTTAGTGACCATGATTGAACTCAAGGGGCAGCCCACGTGGGTGCATCTTCCGAAGCGAAAGGGAGAGACTGTTCTCCTTTTGCATGGGGGAATGAGTAGTAGCGCAAGTCTGCTCAACTCCCTCGGACCTCACCTAAAGAAGAAGTATCGTCTCGCGGCCTTTGATCGACGTGGCCACGGTAAGAGTCCCGACAGCAACCAACCGTTCCACTACGCCGCGATGGCTGATGAGACGATTGCCTTCCTTGAATACCTTGATCGAAAGGTTCATCTCATAGGACACAGCGATGGTGGCATCGTGGCGTTGCTCGTCGTTTTGAAAAGACCCGATCTCGTTGACCGAGTAGTTTTGGTGGGCGCTAATTTTCATCACCGAGGACTCTTACCAGTGGCGACGATGCGCGAGGACTCACCCGAGTTCGCTGAGTGGGCAGCGAAGTATGCCGAGTTGTCGCCCGACGGCATTGAGCACGCGCCCGTGGTTTACCGCAAGAGCATTCGTTTGTTCACGCACGAGCCACGACTGCATCGAGAGGAGTTGAGAAACGTGTCGCGACCGGTCCTCGTGATGGCGGGTGACGACGATGTGGCGACACTCTCACATACGTGTGCAATGTACGAAACGATTCCCGGCGCGCAGTTGGCAATCGTGCCGGGCGCTTCGCACGCGGTTCTCAAAGAACAGACGGATCTTTGTGTCACCATCATCAAAGATTTCCTCACACGACCATGGCCGACTGAGACGCGTGCGCCCATGCGTCGGGCCCAAAGTCTCGGCTAAATGAGAGACCCGGTCGTGGCCATCTCGCCAGTACACTTGTTGCGATGACAAGTCAACTCGAGGTCGTGCGCGCGTCTCCGACCTCAAGGTGGTCAACCCAGTTCGAGCGTCCGCGCACGTGGTGGGCGTCGCGTAACGCTCTCACGAGTGACGGGCTGCTCTACGCGGTCTCGGCACTTTTCGCAGTGACCCTTGGTTACACCTCGAGCCAAGTGGCTCAGTGGCATTGGGGATTTCTCACGGTGGCGCCCTACGGGGGAGCCTCGGCCGTGGCGTTATTCCTCGGTCGATTCCACGTACGGCGCGCCACACTCATCCGCCTCGTTCTTCTGGGCATCGTTCTCGTCGGAGCCGTCGCGATACCACTCATCCTCGAAGCGCGTTGGCGCCATCAAGATCCCAACCAGGGCTACGCCCAACCCGAAGTGTCGGTGATCGAGCGTTCCGCCACCTACATAAGTCAAGGCAAGGACCCGTACCGTTCGTACTACAAAGACGGTCGGGTCATCGATGCGGTGCCCGGCGTGCCCGCGTACGAATCGTTCTTTCCTTATTTTCCGCTGATGGGTGTGTTCGGCCTTCCGTCCGCCGAGACGCACGAACGTTCCGACCTGAGCGACGCGCGCATCGTGATGTCGCTCATGACAGTGCTCGCCAGTATCGCGGCGCTCTTCATGTTGCGCACCTCTCGTGAGAAGAAGATACGGGTCGCCCAGGTACTCATTGCCCTGCCCACGGGAGCACTCTTTCTCGCGACTGGCGGTGACGACATGCCGATTCTCGCGTTGATGCTCTTGAGCGACGCGGCACTGCAGCGGCGTGCGACGACGACCGCGGGCGTGAGTCTGGGCGTGGCAGCCGCGATGAAACTCACCGCCTGGCCAATGGCCGTGGGCGCCTTGCTCGTTGCCTACGACCAGAAGGGTCGCCGAGCGTGGGGACGGATCGCCCTATGGATTGCGGGCATCGTCGCGGTCACGGTGATCCCGTTCATTTTGAAGGCGCCTTGGGCCTTCATCGTGAACGTGTTCGCCTTTCCACTCGGCCTCGCGCACGTCGCGTCGCCCGCTGCCAGTGATCTGCCCGGTCACATCCTCACTACCTGGTGGCCGCCACTCGGACACGTACTCGCGCCCGTGAGTCTGCTCATCGCCGGCTACTTCGGTGCGCGCTACCTGCGTCGTCATTGGCCGCTTNNCCGTCACAAGTGCGGCTCGAAGAGTTCGCCGCCTAGATCGTCTCGGAGTTCTGGTAGACGCGAAACGTCCAATGTGAAGAGTGCGCGCTCGAGGAGTTCACGGTGATGCCGATAACCCAATAGAACGTGTCGCTGCCCGCCTTCTGAAAGAGTTCTTGCGGTGAACCGTTGCTCGCACCCGTTGAAAAGAGGTTCCAGCCGCGCGACTTGAGTTGGGCGCTGTAGTAACCAAGCAGCGCACTTGGTTTGACGGTCGTGACAAAGGTGCGGTAACAGTCGAAATCACCTGCACCGTCGTTGGGCAGCACTGATGAGCCGCTTGAGGTCGTTCCTACGGGCACGATCAGCGCGGGCACGATGTTCGACGGTGGGGTACCGGGCTGCTCGCAGCCAGTAAGCAGGTGCGCCGCTTCGGTGCCGAGTCCACCTACCACGATGGGGATCGTCGTCGGGGCGCTGACACCTTGGTTGGATACTTCATTGATAATCAGAAACACGCCCAGCATGACGACGCCAAGAATCAAGACTGCGGCTGCGGGCCAGATGCTCGTGGTCGTGGTGAGGGGCGGCCTTGGCCGGTCAGTCACCCTCCCATCCTAAATGGTCGATTGGACCCCTCCCGTGGCCGAGATGCCAGTCGGCGGCGCCTTTGAGAGCCGACAAAACAAACGATTTCGCGTCACGCGTCGCGTCGGGCAAGGTGCGCCCGAGCGCGAGCCCGCTCGCAATCGCCGCCGAAAGCGAACAGCCGGTCCCGTGGTCATTTTTCGAGTCCACGCGTGGCGCGTCGAGCACGGTCACGCCCTCGGGACCAACGAGTACGTCGGGCGCGTGCGCGTCGTTGCCTTGTTCGTGGGCGAAATGTCCGCCCTTGACGAGGACGTAGGTCGAACCGAATCCTAAAATCTCATTCGCGACGCGCACCATGTCGTCGTAGCTTTTGATGTCGCGCGCGTCGATGTCACAGAGCAGGGCGGCTTCACGAATGTTCGGCGTCACGATCGTGGCGAAACCAAAGAGAGCCTCACGGTACGCGGTGACGCCACCTTCTTGCATGAGGGCGTGACCCGATGTCGAGACCAACACGGGATCGACCACGAGATTTCGAAGTCCTCGTTCGCGCGCGAGCTCGGCGACCATCTCGATGGTGCGTGGCTGGGCGAGCATGCCGGTCTTTACTGCGCGCACGTCGAAGTCCTCTAACACCACGTCACATTGCGCGCGTACTGCAGCGGGCTCCGCGTTCCATATGCCAAAGACCCCCACGGTGTTTTGTGCGGTGATGGCGGTTACTGCGGTCGTGGCGTGTACGCCAAACGCCGCAAAGGTGCGAAGGTCCGCTTGGATCCCTGCGCCACCGCCCGAGTCCGAACCCGCGATGCTCAAAACAGTGATTGGTTGCACGTGTGCCACCCTAACGAAGTGGCTCATGGCGTCGGTACGATGGGGGGAGTGGATGATCTCTTTCGCGTTGGTTCGCTGCACTCCCGGTCACGACTGGTCATGGGAACCGGGGGCTTTCGCTCCCTGGACGTTCTTGAAGCCTCGCTCGTCGCTTCGGGGGCGTCAGTGGCGACCGTCGCGCTTCGACGTGTCGACCCGTCCGTAGAGGGTTCGATCTACGACGTCTTGAAGGGTCTTGGTTTTGATTTGCTGCCGAACACGGCGGGTTGCTACAGCGCCGCCGAAGCGGTCAAGGTCGCCCAACTCGCGCGCGAGGCCTTCGGCACCGACGTGATCAAGCTCGAAGTGATTGGCGATGACGTGACGTTGCTGCCCGACACGACCGAGACGTTGATCGCGGCCGAGCAGCTCGTACGAGAAGGTTTTGAGGTGTGGGCCTACACCACCGATGACCTGATCGTCGCCCAGCGCCTCGAACAGATTGGCTGTGTGGCCGTGATGCCGCTCGGTTCGCCGATTGGCTCGGGACTCGGTATCCGTAACCCGCACGCTCTTTCGCTGATTTGTGAGCGCCTCAGCGTGCCGGTTCTTCTCGACGCAGGCGTCGGCACGGCGTCTGACGCTGCGCTCGCCATGGAGCTGGGTTGTGACGGGGTCCTCGCCGCGTCGGCCATAAATAGGGCCCTCGAGCCGGTTCTCATGGCCCAGGCGATCCGCGAGGGGGTCTCGGCGGGTTATTTGGCGCGCCGAGCAGGTCGAATTCCTCCTCGTTTGCACGCCGAAGCCTCGTCGCCCGCACTCGGGCGACCCGATTTGTTTGTCGAGTAGCCGCGACCAAACTACACTGATGTAGTCCTAGGGGTTACTTCGAAGATGCCTCGGTCGGGAGGGACTGGATATGTCTGAAACGTTGACACTGGGTTTTAGCGGACCCACGGTATGTCGCCTCACGGGCGTGACGTACCGCCAGCTCGACTACTGGGCACGTACCGATCTGGTGACACCCTCGATTACCGCGGCCAAGGGCAGCGGTTCCAAGCGCGCGTACTCCTATGGCGACCTCCTTGAAGTGAAGGTCATTAAGTCCTTGCTGGATGCGGGCGTGTCGCTCGCGCGTGCGCGCCAAGCCGTGGTGTGTCTTCGTGATTCGTTGGGCGCGGACCTCGCGTCCAGCAGTCTCGTCTTGAGCGACGCAGGTTCGGTCCTCGCGCGCGACGACAACGCCATTGTTGACCTGCTGCGTGGTGGCCAAGGTGTCTTTAACATTGTGCCGTTGTCTACTGTGGTGGCCGAACTTTCCACCACGCTAGAAAATGAGAACTTGCTGACGTCGGAGAGGGAGCACCGCTCGGCGTGACGCCTCAGCCATCGCGTGGCGACGCTCGCGTGCGCCACCCCAGTCTTCGCGGGGACGCGGACGATTGCTTCGCGCATCCGAGTGAGTTGCTCTTTGCGCGACTACTCAATCTCTACGACATCGCGTGGCATTACGAACCTCTCGAATTCCCCTTGGCGTGGAGTGACGACGGTCATCCGGTGCGCGGATCTCGTCCCGATTTCTACCTTCCGTCGTTGTCGCTCTTCATCGAGTTGACAGTCCTCGAGCAGCGTCTGGTCACCAAGAAGAACCAAAAGATACGCGAGTTTCGATCGCTCTATCCTGAGGTGTCGTTACTCGTGGTCTACCAACGAGACTTCCTCGAACTCTTGAAGCAACACGATCTCGGCTCACTCGGTGNNGCCTACGAGACGGGCACCGTTGCGGAGCACTTGGCGTGTCGGCGTGATGCGGTCGTCTTTGACGTGTCGCACTTGGGCACCGTTCGCTGTGACGGCGAAGGAATGTACGAGGCGCTGCAGACGACGTTGACGAACGACCTCGCCAAGGTCGCACCTGGACGTGCGCAATATACGCACCTGCTCAATGACGACGGTTTCGTGGTCGACGACATCATCGTGTGGTGGGT
>PKZI01000205.1:0-1084 GCA_003133005.1 Acidimicrobiaceae bacterium
GAGAAACAACTCATTGACTCGTCAGGCTTCATCTACCTGATTGGCACCAATTACATGTTCTTCGTCGGTCCCTACCCCAACGGCACCATTCTCGTCGACTCGCCCTCACTCACTTTGAGTGTTGGTGCAAGCACTACTCAAGACGTGAGCGTCCTGGGCCCCACTGACGCCCAAGTGCGGCAGGCACTTTCGGTCCCATCGAATGTGGACGCCACTGGCGGCGATGCGCAAGCGACGGTGTCATGGAGTGCGCCGTCGGGTGACGACTCGTCCATCATTGGTTATGACGTCTACGCCGCCGACGCGACGACGCCATCAAATTCTACGAGCCAAGATTTTCTGCTCTCGGACATCAGTTCGAACTCGGTGAAAGTGACGGGCTTAACAGACGGCGATACGTACGCTTTCTCGGTCGCCGCGGTGTACTCGTGGGGATCGGGTGGTTATTCCGAGCAATCGTCGCCGGTTAATCTGGCGGCACCACCGCCTCCGCCGCCCACGACAACGACCACTGTTGCGCCCGTCGATCCTTCGACGCCGACGATTTCGAACCTACCTGACTCCGGTCTCGTGAACGGTTCCTTCACTGCCGNNTGGGCTCGACGTCACGTACGTCGGTAGTGGTAACTGCACTTTGCAAGCAGAGGTGACCTCCACGACGACCTACAACGCCGCAACTGGCTCTGACCAGTCCTTCGAGGTCGCGGGCTTGACACCTTCGACACCGACGATTTCGAACCTGCCGGCATCGGGCAAAGTGACCAAGTCATTCGTCGCCAGTGTCTCGACCAGCAGCGACGACACCGGCTCGACGTCGGTTGTCTCGACGACCCCGACGGTGTGTACCGCAAATGGGTTGACCGTGCAGTATGTGGCGATAGGGATGTGTACCTTGGATGCCAAAGTTGGCATGACGTCGACCTACGCCGCCGCCACCGGTTCCGATCAATCCTTCAACGTCGGCAGGGAGGATCCCGCGACGCTAACGATTTCGAACCTTCCCTCCTCGGGCAAGGTCACGAAGTCGTTCACTGCTGTCGTCAACACCGACAGCGACGGTACGACGTCGGTTGTCTCGACGACC
>PKZI01000205.1:1103-4069 GCA_003133005.1 Acidimicrobiaceae bacterium
AATGGGTTGACTGTGCAGTATGTGACGACGGGCCAGTGCACCTTGGACGCCGCGGTTTCTGAGACGGCGACCTTCAACGCCGCCACCGGCTCGGATCAATCCTTTAACGTCGGCAAGTTGACGCCTTCAACTTTGACAATTTCGAACTTTCCCACGGACGGCTTGGTTGGCAAGTCATTCACCGCCGCGATTGCGACCGACAGTGACGGCGTGACCTCGGTTACGTCGCTGACGCCGGGGTCGTGTGTCGCAAATGGGCTCATGGTGCAATACGTGGGCACGGGAACTTGCTCGTTAGAGGCGACCGTCGCTTCGAGCGCAACCTATAACGCAGCAACGGGAAATTCCCAAAGCTTCAACGTCACGCCCGCGCCGGCGCTGGTGAGTACTACCACGACGTCAACCACGACGACAACGTCAACCACGACTACGACCACAGTTCCGACGACTACTTCTACGGCGAGTCCCGCGTCAGCCGTGACCACGACCACATCGGTTGCTCCTGCTGGTTCTGGCGAAACGACCACGACCACGACTGCGACTTCAACGGCCACCTCGAGCGGCACCACGACGACCTCTGCGCCCTTCGACGCAACGCCCACGACGATAGAAGCGTCGCCGACGACTACCACGACGTTGGTCACCTCAACGGCCGCCACCATCGCCTTCTGCGGTGCACCGGGCGTTTCGATTGTGAACTGTCAGGTGGCGATTGAAGGTCAGGGCGCCGATCCCGGTACGACAGTGACGTTTGACGTTCACTCGACCCCAACGCAAGTGGGTACCGCGACGGTGCAGCCGAATGGCACCTACGAAATCAAGGGTGACCTCCCGCCGGATCTGCCCATTGGAGTGCACCACGTCGTGGTGACCGGGATGACGCTGGCCGGCACTTCGTTCACGCAAGAAGAAGTCTTCACAGTAATTGCGGGCAAGCGCATTGGCGCGATCGGCTTCGTGCCGCCAGCACCACTCGCGGGCGACATCCAGTTCGTGCCAACCTCGCACCGCACCGTGGTGCTCGCCGCGACCGCTGGTGCGACGGCCGCCGCCGCGGCGGTGGCGTCTGGTCTTGGAGGCGGACTGGCGTTTGGTGGTGGCGCTGGTGGTGCAACGCCAACTGGTGGCGGCGCTGGCGGATCGGGTGGTTCACGCGGCGGCGGCACCCTTGAAGGTGTCGAGCTCGAACGCTTCGAGGGCGAGACTCGCGAAGACGGTTTTGGCGACAATTCAACGTTGTGGCGTCGACGCGGGATGCGGTTCCTCGATCGTTGGTCGAAGATGCTTCCGCGCCGAGTGTCTGCGGTCTCGCCAGTACTTGGTCGAATTCTGGTCGACGGTGACTACTTGCGCGCCATGATGGGCAGCATTTGGATCGGATTGTGCCTAGCGAGCATCGGTCTCGGTGCCTACGCGTCGGCGAGTTCAGGCTGGTACGCGGTGCCGCCGAGCCTCGGGCTATTCCTCGTGATACTCGCACTCGGGATATTTGACTCGACGCTGGGTTTTCTGGCGGGCGCGACCTTCTTGGCCTGCTCACTCTTTGCTGGTCATATTTCCTCGGCGTCCGAACTGCGGCTGGCCATGGGGCTGACGTTGTTGTGGTTCGCGGTACCTCTCGCGGCGGCGGCGTTGCGCCCCTTACGTCGGACGGTCTCTCGCAATCTCGACGACATTTGGGAACGTGCCGCCGACCTCGTGGTGTGCGGATTGTTCGCCGCGTGGGTCGCAGAAAAAATGACGAGCTCGCTCTCGGGTCTGTCGGGGGTGGAACTGCCGCTAAACAGTGACGTGCACACCATCGTCCTGGCGGTGATCGTGTTCGTCGCCGTTCGAGTTGTGATCGAGACAATCGTGGCTCACCATTTCCCAGGTCGTCTCGCGGCGGTGCGTCACGAAGGTCGTCTCGAGTCGGGTGGGCTACAGCGACTCGTTTCCTTGCTGGCGCAAGTTGTCGTCTTCGTCTTCATAGCCTCAGCGATTATTGGCGCGAGTTGGGCGCTGTACGTCGGGACCATCGTGTTCTTCACCCCCGTCGTCCTTGGATTCTTTGAGGACCGCTTTCCCAAGAGTGAGGTCGTTTCAAAGTGGAAGCCCAACGGCATCGTGACGTGGACCTTGATCATTTGTGCGGGTGTTCTTCTCGGCGAACTGGTGAAGCACACGATTCATGACGATCAACTCGTCGAACAGGTCGGTTTCATAATCCTTCCGGTGCCAGTGCTCATCTTCTGGACGATCGGGCTATTTGAGAGGAAAGATAGTGAGGAAGTTGACGAGGAGTCCGAGGAACTCGCGGCGACGGTAGTGACGCCAGCGAAACGGACGCGAACAACCACGATGACCGAAGGCGACATGAACGGTACAACTCCTGACCCTCCGACCCGCTCGCGAGCGAAGCATCGAGAGGTCGGTTCGTCGTCGGTCGCGGTGCTCGAGGATACGGTGGCCATGGCGAATCGACGACAAACGAAGAGCGTCACCCTGAAGGCTTCTCCTGAAACCTCTGAAGTGCCCGCCGCACGCCGAGGCACGAAGAAGTCGCACGAGGCCGCGACAGCGTCGCAATCGACAGATGCGGAGTCTGCGGTGGACGGCGACGCTCGGGCCCTTTTTGTCCGTAAGTGGGTAATGCGGTTGACCGGCGTCGGACTTATCGCGCTCTCAGTTCTTCTGGTTCACTTCCAAGGGGGCGGCTGAACACATTTAGTCTCTGATCAGGGACGACAATGACGACCTTGGAGGCGGGTCCGTCAGCGAGAGTTGTCCTACCCAGATGCGGTGAAGATGACGTGTACTCGTCGACTGACGTCGTCGCTCAGGTCGATCTCTAACAAGTGAAGTTGAATCCGGTGTTTAGACCGACGACTCTGGTTAAATTGTCGAAGCGTTCGAACGCTAAGTCAGAGAGGACTGAAGATGGCTCCAGCAAAGAAGGTCGCGAAGAAGAAGGCTCCCGCCAAGAA
>PKZI01000226.1 GCA_003133005.1 Acidimicrobiaceae bacterium
AGGGGGGAGTTGCCTACCTCCTTCGCGCAGAGCACGGTCTTGCCCTACCGCGGGCCATGCAGGTGGAGTTCTCCAAGCAAGTCCAGGAGTTGCCCGAAAAAACGGGCACCGAGATTTCGTCCGCCGAGATCTGGGACGTCTTTACGACGACCTACCAACCGGAGAATGCGACAATCCAGCTGCTCTCGAGCGAGGTTTCGGCCGATCAGCACAACACCCGAATCTTCGCCCAATTGGTAGTGAACGGACAGCACGTCACCGTAAAGGGTGAGGGCAACGGTCCGATCGACGCGCTCATGGCGGGTCTGCGCAACGAGATGGACGTCGACTTCAAGGTCCGCGACTACCACGAGCACGCGTTGACGGCCGGATCAGAAGCGTCGGCGGTCGCGTACGTAGAGGCCCAAGGTGCTGACGGCTCGACCTGGTGGGGGGTTGGCATGAGTTCATCGATTCTTGACGCGTCACTCGAAGCGGTGGTCTCGGCGGCGAATCGCCGTCGGTAGCGGTCGCGCACCTAGAATTGTGTAGGTGACCTTCCACTCCGCTCTCGTCGATGCTGGCTGGGCTGCAGTGTTCCTCGGGATCGTGGGGACGTACGCGCAGTTCACTCGCGCGCGCCGGCTCGGTATCGAAGGCATCTCATTCGCGACGTGGGTCCTTTTTGCCTTCATGGGATGTTTTTGGATTACCTACGGCGCAGTCTCCGCACACTCGTGGCAGGTCATTCTTGGCAGCCTGCTCGTATTGCCCTTCCAGCTCGCGATCGTGTTTCGACTGAAGCCGTGGAACGAACGCACGATCTTGGCGCGATCGTTCTTCTTTTTTGTGGCGTGTTGCGTGGTACCAACGTTGTTGTGGGGATGGGCAGGGGGTGTCTACGGCACCGGCGTCGCAATGACGGCCAACCGAGGTCCACAATTGATCGAACTGATTCGTCACCGAGACGCGAGTGGCGTGTCCGTGAGCTCGTGGATGGTGGGCGCGAGTGGGTCAGCACTTTGGATTCTCTATTACAGCGGTGTGCACCTGTGGGCCGCGTTGATCGCGACGCTCTTTGCGGGAATCGCGAATCTCACCATTGGTCTTCTGGCGTATTGGCGTCACGTGACGTATCGCCAGCGACTCGCGGTCGAACAAGTTTTCGCGGACTGACGACTACCTGTATTTGCGGTTCGATTTCTTCTCGTCGCGGTAGGCGTCAATCAATTCGTTGACGCGGCGCTGATAGAGGTTGGCGACGCCCATATCGGGGAGAAAAACCTTCACGGTTGTGGGGACTTCGTCGAGCTGTTCGAATGTTCGTCGCCCGAGCGCGACTGACGCCGCCAGCGCGGTGCCGCGCAACTGGGCAATCATGGGACTTTCCACTTGGTGAACCTCGCGACCCAGAGTGTCGGCAAATATTTGGCACCATAGGTCGGACTGGGCACCGCCACCCACCAGACGTAGCGGCGCGAGCCGTTGGCCGGCGAACTTCTCGACGTAACGAAACAGCCACGCGCTGTTGGCGGCCACCCCCTCCATGACGGCGCGGATCATGTCGGCGGTGTTGGTGGTGATCGAGAGGTTGCGAAAGCCCCCGCGCAGTCGTTTGTCGTCAACGGGCGAGCGCTCGCCCGCGAGCCACGGAGTGAAGAGCACGCCGTTCGCGCCGGGCGGCGAGGTCGAGGCGAGCGTCGTCATGTCCTCGTAGGTCATTCGCGCGCCGCCGCCCGCGAGAAGACCTTGGAGCCACTCGAGAGATTTCGCACCTGTTTCTTGGTTGTCGATAATCACGTACGAGTCGTTCGTGAGACCCGGCACCGCCGCTATCGAATGCAACACGTCAGTCTTCTTGGAGGCCACGGGACAACTTATCCATGACGTCGTTGAAAGAGCGATGTGTGTGGCGAATTCTCGAGTGGCGCCCGAGCCAAACGCGGCAGCGTGAAGGTCGGGCAGCGAGGCCACGACCACCGTGTCAACGGGAAGTCCAAGCTCCGCGCGCAACTCATCGCGCACAGGACCAAGCACACTGTTCGCCGCGACCAGTGGTGGCAATTTCTCGGTGCTAAGCCCGACCGACGCGAGCAGTGCATCGTCGTAGGCAAAACGCTGCAGATCACGATTATCGGTCATCCACATTGCGAGGCGCGTCGCGTAGGTTGCCGCCGCCACGCCGCTGAAGCGCATCGCGAGGTAATCAACGGGTTCCATGAACCATCGAGTCCTTGCGCAAATATCCGGTTGCTCGTTGAGCATGTACAAAATTTGGCCCACCGGATCCGCGCCCGATGTCGAGGGCGCGCCTCCCGTTCGTTGAATGAAACGCCGCAGTTTTGCCGCGCTGTAGCCCTGTACCGGTCCACCGAGCGCGCGTCGGCTGTAGCGTCCACCTCGCGTATCGAGCCACGTCAGACAGTCGCCCGTTGGTTGACCGAGTTCGTCGACGGGAACGGTCGAGGCGTACTGGCCCGTGATCGCGACGACTCGCACGTTCGCGCGTTCAACGCGGTCATCATCGAGGAGTCGCTGAGCGGACTCGCGTATCAGTGTCCACCAGAGGTTCGCGTCCTGGGTCGATGCACCGCGTTCATCGAAGTGCGTCGGCACGTGGCGAACTTCGTGGCACAGTGCGGCGCCGTCGAGGGTCACGATGCCGACCTTCGGGCCACCCGTGCCGAGATCGACGCTCAGACAGAGTTCTTCGCTCGTCATTAACTCGGAATGGAGGACTGCTGATCCATCATCGCGGCCATGAACATCTTGATGAAGGCGTCGGCCTCGTAATTGGGCCCGCCTTCGACACCTCCATAGACGGCACCTGACTTAGGCTTTTCGCCGGCGTGGTTCTGCGCGTACTCAACTGCGTCAGCGATGTCGGTGCGCCAACGCTCGACGACGCCTGGTTGTGTTTGGGGTCGGGTGACCGCCATGTGCAATGCGTTCGGGTATTGCTGGCCGTTCAAGCGCCAACCCTTCGTGCGCAAGAAGTCGTTCACGTGATAGACGTCGAACTCGTCGGACGTGAACGAAAAAAGAAAACTGGGATTGCCGAGAATTCGTAACGAATCATGCGAGAGTATGACCTCTTGCATCGAGCGCGAGGTGGCGAATATCTGTTCGGCGTAGCCGCGGTACCCACTTCGTCCGAGTTGGACCATTGCCGCCCAAGTCGCCGCGAGCAGTCCCGCGGACCTCGAACCGTCCATACCCGGCGAACAGTATTTTCCGCCTGACCAATCAGGCTGGTAGAAGTATTGGCTGTTGCGTAGTGCCTGATCGGCGAAGCAAAGCACGCTCGTACCCTTAAGGGCATAACCATACTTATGCGTGTCCGCAGAGATTGTGGTCACACCGGGCACCGCGAAGTCAAACGGTGCAATGTCGTAACCGAGCTCGCGCCCGAAGGGCAGGATGAAACCGCCGAGGCATCCGTCGACGTGCAGACCAATCTCGTGCTCGAGCGCAATCTGGCCTAATTCGGTGATGGGGTCAATCGTGCCGTAACCGTAATTGCACGCCGAACCAATGAGAGCGACCGTGTTCTTGTCGATGTTCTTTTTCACCCAGTCGGTGTCGACTTGCGTGGTAATTGGATCGATGGGCGCCACGCGCAGTTCGACGCCAAAAAGGTGACACGCCTTGTCAAATGCCGGGTGCGCGGTTTCGGGTTTAATGACGTTGGGTCGACCCACTTTGTCGGTGTTGTACTCGCGATAGGCGAGTATCGCGTGGGCAATGGAACCACTTCCACCGCTCGTGACCAGTCCAACCGCTGACGAGTCGCTGAGCGCAGACGCGTTGAGCATGTCGAGCGTCATAGCAATGACCTCCGCTTCGAATTTGGTCGAGCTCGGACACATGTCGCGTTGCAGTGAGTTGACATAGGAGAAGTACGAAAAGGCTTCATTGAGAAAGTCGTAGTGCCCGTGATCACCGCAGTACATCGTGCCCGAGCACTGTCCCGACTCCCAGGCGGCGTTTTCAGTTTCCGACATGTACGACATCGTCGCCAGCACGTCGGCGCACGCCGTGCCCTCCTCGGGCATCGTCCGATGGACGAGAAACCGGTCAGCGTAGGGAAAGTCGCTCATTGCTGCTCCATTCAATTGATTTCAAGAGCGTAGAGCGCTCCACGCGTGCTGAGGTTTCGTTCTCCGAGAGGCCTTAAGACCTCGCGTTGCCCCTGGACCCAGCAAGTAGGGTTGCTCTAGGAGCGTCCTGTGGGCGCGCCTGAGACGCCAGTTCGAGTTGGACGATCTAGAAGATTGTCGCTCGGCCGGGCTCGACGCCTCCATTTGCAGGAGGACTCTATGTCGAATTCCACCGCCGTTCTTGACGGCACGCGTACCCAGTCGGACAAAGAGACGATGTACGCGCTCGTCTATGGAGGACCTAACCAGAAGAAATGGGCGCAAGTCCCCAAGCCGTCCATCATTGATGACACGGACGCCATCATTCGGGTTGACATCACCACGATCTGCGGTTCGGACCTTCATATCTTGAAGGGTGACGTGCCGGAAGTTACCGTGGGCCGAATTCTCGGTCATGAGGCAATTGGGACCGTGGAGTCCGTGGGTCCGGGCGTGAAGATCCTGAAGCCGGGTCAGCGCGTCGTGGTCTCGTGTATTTCGTCGTGCAGCATCTGTCGATTCTGCCGCGAAGGACGCTTCGGCCAATGCCTCAATGGTGGCGGATGGATTCTCGGGCATCTTATTGACGGTACGCAAGCGGAGTTCGTGCGCGTGCCGTTTTGTGACACGTCGACGTACCCAGTCCCCACGGGCGTCTCGGACGAAGAGCTGTTGATGTTCTGTGACATCATTCCTACCGGCTACGAAGTCGGTGTTCTGAATGGCGCTGTGGCGCCCGGTGATGTCGTCGCCGTGGTGGGCGCAGGTCCCGTGGGCCTCGCCGCAATAAAGACGGCACAGTTGTTCAGCCCGCGCGCCATTGTCGCGATCGACCTTGATGACAAACGACTTGATCAAGCGAGGAAGTTCGGCGCTGATTACACCGTTAACAACGGGGCGAACGATCCCCTCAAGCAAATCATGGCGTTGACCAATGGCCTCGGAGCCGACGTCGCCATTGAAGCGGTTGGTCTTGAATCGACGTTCGAGCTCGCCACGACGTTGGTTCGCGCGTGCGGACACATTGCCAACATTGGTGTGCACGGCGCACCCGCCATGCTTCACCTTGAAAAGCTCTGGGGCAAGGACGTGACGATCACCACCGGGCTTGTCGACACGCGTACCGTGCGCGACTTGCTTGGACTCGTCGAAAGTAAAAAGCTCGACGTCGCCGCGTTCGTTACGCATCGATTCAAGTTGGCGGAGATCATCGACGCGTACGAGACGTTTTCGACTGCCGGGAAAACTGGCGCACTCAAAGTCGTGCTCGCGCCGTGATTCCGTTTGACCGACATTCACCTTTGCTGAAGTAACGATGACCGCAGTTGCCGTACAACTCAGTTGACGAATGGTTCGTCAACGGAAAAAGAAAGATGGTTGTCTCATGACAATGACCGAACTCGTCCTCGGCAATCCCTCCGATATCCACGCGCCGCACTTCTGGCACTGGTTGAAGCGCTCGAAGCTTGCTTCGCTGGCGTGGACCGCAATGCGTGTTTGGCTTGGTGTCGTGTGGCTCCAAGCGGGCATATCGAAACTCTGGGGCGTAGAGAATCCCTCGTTCCTTCACCACAATGGTGCGGGCGTCGCGGGATTCGCCGCCCACGGTGTCGCCGCGTATAGCTGGTGGGGGAGTTTTCTTCACAGTTTCGTGGTGCCGAATTCTGGCTGGATTGCTGTCCTTGTGGCCGTGGCGGAGTTCGCGATAGGTGCGTGTCTCGCGCTTGGTTTTTTGACGTCCATTGCGGCGTTCGGCAGTCTGATTTTGTTGTTCACCTACGTTATGTCGGGGACCGCGAGTGTCTGCGCCTTTTACGCGCTCTTTGCGATCATCATCCTGACAATGTGGAGGACGTCAGGCTGGATTGGCGTCGATGGACTCATAATTGGTCGCCATCAACGTCACATGCGCGAACGTGCCTTTGACGCGAACTCGAATTCCTCTGACGTTGGGAATATGTCGAAGGATCCCGGTGAAGTGATGGGAGTCACAGACTCAGAGACGATTCCCGTCGTCGTAACAAGTCGAACGTGAACGATGACGGCGAAAACCAATCAGCGTGACGAGTGCACGAATAATTAAGTACTTCGTCTAGTAAAAGCAATCGAGTTTCTCATATAAAAAGTACGTGGGTGCTGCGAGTACTCAGGAGTAAGTCGTCGCTGTGAATCTTCTGAGAGTCGCAGTACGCCAAAGTATTCGACAAGTACGCTTGACCGTCAGGCACTTCAAAAATTTGCAGCGCCGATTTAGATTGAACAACGTTCGAAGAACGTCTACGAGCAAGGACAAACGTTTATGAGGAATAAAACGAAAACTGTGAAACCGTCGCGAACGATCCGTTCCGCCGTGTCATCGTTACTCGTCGTTGGAGCAGCGTCGGTTGCGATGATTGGCGGTCTCTCGGTGGGCGCGGCGACGTCCGCGTCGGCGAGTGCTGTCGCGCACGTTACGCCATCAACGTGCAACGTGACCGTCACCGCGGGCACGGGAGCGGTGGGAGGAGGGAACGTCATTACCGGCGTGACTGCAGGTACGACAAAACTCACATTCGACTGCAATATTTCCGCGACTCCTTCGCTTGACCCTGGTTTTGTCGCTGAAGCATCACTTCTGGCGGCACTTGGAACCACGTCGGTGAGTCTCGCTGGCGAAGCGGACACGGCCGCAGTGGCAGTTTTCAACCCGAGTATGACGGATACGGGATGTCCTGCCGCAGTGGCGGGTCAGTGCACCCTTGCTGTTTTTACAGTTCCGACCGCGTTCGCCGCTTCGGATTCGCAAGCGCAGTGTCAACCCACGCAAACTCAAATCAACGACGGTCTATTTGCTTGTGACGTGGCAGTGGCGAGCACGCAAGAGAGTCCCATTGCAGGTGCGCAATACCTCATGACGTACAACACCCAGGCCACGCTGCCCACCGCGCCGAGTATCGCTACCGCGTCAAGCGGCGTACCTGGAGCCGCGATCAAGGTGAGTGATGGACCAACTGGTCACTGGTGGGGCGACGCGATTCAAGAGACGCAGGCGACCGCTGCTGCAGTGACGCCCCAAGCGGCGCCATCTACGTGCGCTTCGACTGGAGGATATGGGAGCGTGCCCACTTCACTCTTAGTGGTGAACTGGTTCGTCCAAGGAACGACCACCGCGATTCCCGGCAGCGCGGCGGGCGTCACGATTTCGAATGACTGCTACGACGGCAAGACGCTCTATGCACCGGTGTTAGGCGGAACGATTACCGTCCCTTCGTCACTCAAGTTGGGAACTGCCTACACCGCGTATCTGTGCGAGGCGAACTTCACCACGTACCCGAGCAATGACGCGAACGCCACGGGCGACTGCGGGCCTGGTCTCGGAGGTAAGTACTGGGTGGACGCGTCATTCAACTTCACCGCGGCTCTTGGGCCAATCACGCAAGTCGCTCCTTTGTCAGCAACGACGGCTCCGGGAACTGCGTCAAGTACGCAACTGGCAGTGACCGGAAACAACGGAGCGGTCAGTTTCGTCCAGTCGTCTGCGGCCGTCACGGGACTCTCAGTGTCGCCAACAGGATTGGTCACTGGTGCAGCCACGCTCACGGCGGGGAGCTACACCATCTCAGGGACTGACTCTGACGCCTCAGGTGACTCGGGCACATGGACGTTTACGTTGGGCGTCGGAACCGCACAAGCCGCGCTCACCCTCACCAGCGTCTCTGGACACGTCGGATCGCCGCTCTCGCTCGCGACCAGCGGCGGCTCCGGTACGGGAGCAGTGAGCTACACCGTCGCCGATGGCACCGCGTCAGGTTGCGCGGTCTCGGGTAGTTCGCTCACGGCGACGAGTGCAGGTACTTGTCTCGTGACAGCGACGAAGGCCGCTGACGCCACGTACCTCGTGGCGACCTCGCCCGCGACCACGGTTACCTTGGCCATTGGCAACGGGACCCTCCGGTTGTTGACGACCCGCTTTGTGGTAACTGACAACACGAAAGTCCTGCTCGTGCCCTTTCACTGCAGTGTGGCGACGTGTCGTGGCACCGTGTCGATGACGGCCACTTTGCGGGGTCGTTTTTCTTCTGGCGGTGTTGTCGTCGTGAGGAAGATCGATATCGCGAGTGTGGGTATCGCGCAAGCGGTCAATACCAACAAGACCGTGCGATTTGGCCTTACGAGCGCGTTCAATGCGTATTTGCGTTTCGACCCTGATCGTCCGACGATTACCGCGATTGTGGTGGTGAAATCACAGGACGCCGCTTCGACGGGCCTTGGTCGAGTGAGTCTTTTGAAGTAAGTCTCGCAACGTAGCCCTCATCCAGGATGTGTTTCGTCTCGGATGAGGGCTACGTTCGTTTCTGTCGAGCACTACCATTCGCGAATGACCGACTTTCAACCTCTTTCCAACCGATACGACGAGATGGTCTATCGGCGCACGGGTCGAAGTGGACTGCTACTCCCTGCGATTTCACTTGGACTCTGGCACAATTTTGGCGATGATCGACCGCTTGAGGTGCAGCGAAGCATCCTCCGTCGCGCCTTTGACCGAGGTGTCACGCACTTCGACCTTGCCAATAACTACGGTCCGCCCTATGGCAGCGCCGAAAAGAACTTCGGACGACTACTTCACGAGGATTTTTCGCGACTGCGTGACGAGTTGGTCATCTCAACCAAGGCCGGTTGGGACATGTGGCCCGGACCTTACGGCGATCTGGGATCGCGCAAGTATCTCTTGTCGAGTCTCGACCAGAGCCTTCAGCGCATGGGACTTGACTACGTCGACATCTTTTATCATCACCACTTTGACAAGGACACGCCCCTCGAAGAGACGATGGGCGCCCTTGACGCCGCGGTGCGACAGGGTAAGGCACTCTACGTCGGCGTTTCCTCGTATTCGCACGAACGGACGAAAGAAGCAGTGGACATACTGCGCGCACTCGGTACACCGTTATTGATCCATCAGCCGTCGTACTCAATGCTCAATCGTTGGATCGAAGAACAATTGCTCGACGTCTTGGGTCAAGAGGGAGTGGGATGTATCGCTTTTTCGCCACTCGCCCAGGGCATATTGACTGATCGCTATCGCAACGGCATACCCGATGGATCTCGGGCATCAAAAAATACGTCACTGAGTACGGACATGCTGAGTGCCGAGAACCTTGAGAAGGTCCGAGGCCTCGCGTCCATTGCGGATGAGCGAGGTCAGGAGCTCTCCCAGATGGCGATCGCGTGGGCGTTGCGTGATCCCCGTATGACGTCGGTCGTGCTCGGTGCGAGCAGCGTCACGCAACTCGACGAGAATCTTGGCGCATTGAGAAATCTCCACTTCACCCAAGACGAACTCGAACGTATCGACGGATTCGCGCGTGAGGGTCATCTCGATCTGTGGCGCCAGGTGGCAGAAGCGTAAGTCGCATTGTCACGCGCTGACCGCGCGTGTCGAGCATGACTGTGGTCGTCTCTTTGCGCGGTTACGCGCCCGAGTCCTGGGCGACGCGAAGTGCCGCGAGGCGCGTCTTTCTCGTGCTTTCGACAATGTCGTCACCGGGGCCGCCAGTAGTTGGGCGCTCACCTTCGTGTGCGCTGCCCAAGACTGCGCCGAGCGCCGCGCTCACCGAATGACGCAGGGCATCGAGCTGATAGCCGCCCTCGAGAAAGAGCGCGAGTCGTCCAGGTTCGGGAGCGAAACTCGCTGCGAGCAGAGCAAGTTGTGCGAAGTCGCCACTCGAAAGGGCTAATTCCGCTAACGGGTCGTCGCGATGGGCGTCAAAGCCCGCCGAGACCAAGATCCACGTGGGTTTAAATTCGTCGATGACGGGCGCAGCGGTTTCGAGGAGTGCGTGTTGGACGACGTCGCCGGTGGCTCCCGGAGGCAGTGGCAGGTTGACTGTCGCACCGAGGGCGTCGAGTCCACCTACCTCGTACGGCGCTCCGCTTCCGGGGAAGAGGGGCCACTGGTGTGTTGAGACGTACAGCACGTTGGGATCGTCCCAAAAAATTGCCTGGGTCCCGTTGCCGTGATGCACGTCCCAGTCCAGTATCAACACCCGTTCGCCGCGGTTCGTGAGTTCGGCGGCACTTACTGCGATGTTATTCAGCAGGCAAAATCCCATCGCACGATCGCGCAAGGCGTGGTGGCCCGGTGGGCGTACGGCCACAAAACCAACACCATCGTTTCGTCGCGTCATCTCTCGCAGCACCGAGAGGCCCGCACCGGCGGCATGCTGGGCGAGAGACCACGAGGCAAACGTGGCGTAGGTGTCCGCGTCGATGTCACCGCCTCCTTCGTAGCAGTAGTTGCCCATCGCGTCGAGGTAGGCAGCGTCGTGGACGCGTGCAAGCTCACCTCGCGACGCTGCGTAGGGAGCAACGAGTACGAGATCGTCACCGAGGTGTAGGTCGTCGACGCCGGCGCTGACCGCACCGAGTCGCTCAGGTCGCTCGGGATGACCGGGCTCGGCGTGACCCGCGTCATCGGTGCTGGCGTTCATGATGAGCATTACGAAGGTCCTTCTTCATTCAATTCTTCGGGTTCGAACAACGTGGTGCGTCGAAGAAAGTGGGCGTGACTCTCTGGTGTCGACTGTATGGGAAATCGTAGGCTCACTATCTCGCTGTCAATCGTCGAGCTGATGGGATAACCCGAATCACGGAAGACACCCAGCATCCCGCGATTATCTGCCTGTGTTTCGGCGACGAAGTGGGTGATCCCATTTGGGCGAGCCGCTCGCGCGAGATGCCAGAGCAGCAGTATGCCAATGCCGTGATGCTGGTAATGGTCGATCACGACAAAGGCAATCTCGGCCTCGGAGGTCCCTTCGATTCGGTCATAGCGACCGACCGCAACCAACTCGTCCTCATCGTCTAGCACGACGTAGGCAAAACGGTCCTTGTAGTCAAGTGTGGTCAAGTGTTCGAGTTCGCCCGAGGCGAGCTCGAGGTGTAGAAAGAAGAAGCGACGAAAGATCGCGCTCTCAGAGAGTTGCTCATGAAAATGTTTCATTCGGGGCGCGTCGCTTGTTTTTATAGGGCGCATGTGTAGCTTCACACCGGTCGAGGTCACGAGGTCACATTCGAGCGCGTTCGGATACGTTGAACGCGTCGAATCGGCGCGCGAAGAACTTGACTTTCGCGATTCGCCCTCGTCCACGACGCCTGGCATGACACCTCGATTCGTGACGAGTGACGCCACGTCCTTGATTATGGGTCACGCGCGCGAGAATATCCAGTGACCTAAGTAACGACGAGAAACGCGCTATTTATCGCTGAAGGACTTGACCTTGCGAGTCAAAGATGCCCTCAAGGGTGGGAGTAACGGTCACTTCTTCGTACTTCGTGATCGCGGTTTCCCTACGCATCGTGAGTCCAATGTCGTCCCAGCCATTGAGTAAACGTTCGCGAATCATGGGGTCAAGGTTGAACGGTCGCTGCCATCCGGCTTCGGGCACTTCGACCTTCATCAGGTCCACGTCAACAATCACGAGACGCGTCGTGTCTTCTTTGACGACCATCGTAAGTTCGTCGACGTCTTCGTGGGTGAGCTGGACGATCACTAAACCTTGTTTCGAGGAGTTGTTGCGAAAAATGTCCCCAAACGACGGCGCAATGATCGCCTCGAATCCGTAGTCCATGAGTGCCCAGACCGCGTGTTCGCGCGATGAACCCGTGCCGAACCTCGGGCCCGCGACGAGAATGTTCGCGCCGACGTAGCGCTCCTCGTTCAGAACAAAAGAAGGATCGTCTCGCCATTCACTAAAGAGGCCCCGGCCGAACCCCGTGCGTTCGACTCGCTTGAGCCAGTCCGAGGGAATGATCTGATCAGTGTCGACATCGGATCGTTCGAGGGGCACCGCCCGGCCCTCAACGATGTGAATGGGTTTCACGACGTGACCTCGCTCGGCGATGCGAAGTGGCCGAGTACCGCGGTGGCGGCGGCGACGACCGGCGAGACGAGATGTGTACGTCCGCCGCGGCCTTGGCGGCCTTCGAAGTTGCGGTTCGATGTGCTGGCGCAGCGTTCACCTGGAGACAATATGTCGGGGTTCATGCCGAGGCACATACTGCAGCCGGGCTCGCGCCATTCAAAGCCCGCGGCCTTGAAGATCTTGTCGAGACCTTCATCTTCCGCCTGCTGTTTGACGAGGCCAGAGCCCGGCACGACCATGGCGTTGACCTTAGCTGAAATTTGCTTGCCTGCGATCATCGACGCGGCGGCGCGCAGATCTTCGATGCGGCCATTGGTGCAGGA
>PKZI01000232.1 GCA_003133005.1 Acidimicrobiaceae bacterium
AAGCAGTACAACGCCGCGACCGAATCCATGAAGGGAACGGTCATCCCCGTCGACATCTCGATCTACGAGGACCGTTCCTTCACCTTCGTCTTGAAGACCCCTCCCACGCCGGTGCTGTTGCGCCAGGCGGCGGGCGTCGCCAAGGGTGCCAAACTCGCCGGCCGTGAGGTAGTGGCGTCGGTGAGCATGGACCAGATCGAAGAAATCGCCAAGACCAAGCTCAAGGACCTCAACACCGACGACCTTGAGATGGCCAAATTGCAGGTCGCCGGGACCGCCCGCTCCATGGGCATCTCGGTGTCGCGCTAGGAGAGAACCATGNNCAACGCGTTGGCCCAGGTGGACCGCGAGGAACTCCTCACTATCCCTGAGGCCATCGACAAGGTCAAGTCCCTCGCGACCGCGAAGTTCGACGAGACCGTCGAACTGGCGCTCCGTCTCGGCGTCGATCCCCGAAAGGCCGAGCAGATCGTGCGTGGCACGATCTCGCTACCTTCGGGCACGGGTAAGACGAACCGCATCGCGGTGTTCGCCGCGGGCGCGGCCGCACAAGCGGCCCGTGACGCGGGGGCGGACGAGGTGGGTGCCGACGACCTGGTCGCCAAGGTCGCGGGGGGATTCCTCGACTTTGACATCGCGATTGCGACACCTGACCTCATGGGTCAAGTCGGTGGACTTGGTCGGGTACTCGGTCCTCGTGGACTCATGCCTAACCCCAAGACGGGAACCGTGACGATGGACGTCGCCAAGGCGGTGGGCGAGTTCAAGGGCGGACGCGTCGAGTACCGCACCGACAAGGTCGGCAACGTGCAACTTCGTGTCGGCAAGGTCAGCTTCAGCCGCGACGATCTCGTAAAAAACGTCCAAGCGGTGGTCGATGAAATCGTGCGCGTGAAGCCAGCGAGCGCCAAGGGCCGCTACCTCATGAGCATCACCGTCTCTTCGACCATGGGCCCTGGCGTGAAGATCGACCCGACACGCACCCGTCGAGAAGAGGACGCGCTCGCGAGCGCCTAGGTTTTGACGGGCGTCCTCGCCAGTCACTAAAGTGTTCTTTCGCACGATGTTGGTGCCACAGTTTTGAAGAAAGCCGAAGACATCCGGTGTGGGCAACCACTTAAGTGACCTAGGTCAGCCTGACGAGGATTTCGAGTCCGCCGTACGGTGACTCGTTTGCTTGGATGCCCGAGGCCTGATCCGGGAAATCCGGCGAAGGAGTCAGTATGAGCAAGCTAAACCCCGACAAGGTCGCGACCGTCAAAGAAGTCACGTCCAAGGTCAACGGCACCTCGACCGCGGTGGTGACCGAGTACCGCGGACTGACCGTGGCGGAGATTTCCTCGCTGCGACGTCAACTGCGCACGTTGGGTGCTGACTACAAGGTCTTTAAGAACACGTTGGTGTTGCGCGCCATCGACGGTACGGCATTCGCGCCGATCGCCGAATACCTTCAAGGACCAACGGCGATCGCGTTCGTCGACGGGGACGTCTCAGCGGTCGCCAAGGCGTTGCGCGACTTCGCCAAAGAGTCCCCGAAGCTCGTCGTCAAGGGTGGGGTCGTCGACGGCCAACTCGTCTCGTCAAAGGATCTCACGGCACTCGCTGACCTACCGAGCCGCGACGTGCTGCTCGCGCAACTCGCCGGTCTACTCGCTTCGCCACTTCGCACGATGGCCGGTTTGATCAAGGCCGTCCCGCAAAACTTCGCCTACGGCCTCTCGGCGCTTCTCGACAGCAAGGGTGGCGCTGCGCTGCCCGCTGACGAGGCGCCCGAGCCGGTCGCCGAGACTCCGGCCGGGGTCGAGGACGCTGCATCGACAGCGAGCGACGACGACGCGACACCCGTCGCGCAGGTCGAAGACGAGGCCGATGCCCCCGTGGCACCGGTCGACGTCGACACCACCGAGGCATCTTCGGACGCCCCGGACGAACCGGCCGAATAAGTACACCAACGAAGTATCGAAACCAAGGATAGAAAGGAATCACAATGCCAGGAACCCTGACCAAAGAACAGATTCTTGACGGCATCGCTGAGTTGTCAGTGATTGAGCTGAGCCAGTTGCTAAAGGAATTCGAAGAGAAGTTTGGCGTGACCGCGGCGGCTCCCGTCGCGATGGCGGCACCGGCCGCTGGTGGCGGCGCGGGCGGCGACGCCGCGGCTGAAGAGGAGAAGAGCGACTTCGACGTCATTTTGACGTCGGGCGGCGACAAGAAGATCCAGGTCATCAAGGAAGTTCGTACCTTGACCAACCTCGGTCTGAAGGAAGCCAAGGACCTCGTCGACGGTGCCCCCAAGCCGGTACTGGAGAAGGTTTCCAAGGCGGACGCCGACAAGGCCAAAGCTGCCCTCGAGGCCGCCGGCGCGACGGTGGAAGTCAAGTAGTTCAAAGACGGACGAACCCCACCCCGACTGGTTCGCCGGTCGGGGTGGGGATGGTCTGAGGCAGGGCGAGGTGGATCCTCACGTGGGTCCGCCCACATCGCCAGAACCTTGGAAAATAGGGAAAACTACCTCGTTTTGAGACCGCGGGTGACGTCAGTGCCCGTGGGCGTGCTCTGCTCTCGGGCAAAGACTTGACCTCGGCGCGTAAACTGCCTAGGGTGACGTCAACTGCTGTGGCAGCCGCGCCCCTCGATTGGGAGCGCCAGTTGCGCATCTCTTGTTGAAGCCACTAGCATAGAAAGACCGTGCCCCTGCGCTCTGCTTCGTCAACCCTTGACGCCGTTCTGTCCCTGGTCATGGGAAAAGCCTGTAGTAGCCACCCTTTTACACGGAGGATTGTCCGTTGACGTCTCGGTCCATTAGCCCGGAGCGCTTTAATTTCTCGGCGCTGGGTGAAGCCCACCCCCTGCCTAACCTTCTCGAAATCCAGCGAGACAGTTTCGACCTCTTCATGAAGCAAGGATTGCGTGAGGCGTTCGAAGCGCTCTCGCCGATCTCGGACTTCACGGGTCGTTTGTCGCTCGAACTGGAATTCGATCCCGATGACGTGGACTTAAAGAGTCCGCCGAAGTTCACCGTCGAAGAGTGTCGCCAACGAGCGACCACGTACTCACAGCCCATCTTCGTTCGCGCGAGGTTCTTGAACTCCGAGACCGGCGAGATCAAAGAGCAGACGGTCTTCATGGGTGACTTCCCGATCATGACCGAACAAGGGACCTTCATCATCAACGGCACCGAGCGTGTCGTCGTGTCGCAACTCGTTCGTTCACCTGGTGTGTTGTTCCAACCCGGCAAGGACGAGAAGGTGGCCTTTGAGGGCACCATCCACCCGAGCCGCGGCGAGTGGTTGCAAGTCGACCTCGAAGAAAAGAAGAACAAGGCGGCGAACGCTGGTGCGCGAATCGCGCGTAAACGACGAATCTCCATCTTCACATTGCTGCGCGCTCTTGACACCTCGATGGACGAAGCGTTCTTCCAGCGCTTCGTCGCGCACTTCGACTTCCTCGAAGACCAGTTCCACGCGGACTGGAAGAAGGCGCACCTCGAAATCACCAAGCACATGGACAAGTACAACTTCGAGGACACGCCCGAGAACTACGTGCGCGCGAGTCAAGAGACGGCGTGGCTCGAGATCTATCGCCGCGCGCGTCCGGGCGAAGTTCAGACCGTCGAAGCCGCTCGTCAGTACTTCGAGGGTGCGTTCTTCTCCGAGAAGCGTTACGACCTCAGCCGCGTGGGTCGCTACAAGCTCGACCGCAAACTCGGCAGCGAAGTAGCGAAGAACCTCGAACTCTTTGGTGACCTCCTCGAGCGTCCGAACCCCGAACTGCACGTGCTCTCCAAGGCCGAAGTCCTCGCGACCGCGACGTACTTGTTGAACTTGGCGCGCGACCGCACGGCCAAGGAAACCACGTACCACATCGACGACCAGGACCACTTCGCCAACCGCCGCATCCGCAGCGTGGGCGAACTGATCCAAAACGCCCTGCGCACCGGTCTTTCGCGCATGGAGCGCGTCGTGCGTGAGCGCATGAACACCCAGGACGTCGAGGCGATTGCGCCACAGACATTGATCAACATTCGTCCCGTGATGTCCGCGATAAAGGAATTCTTCGCGACCTCGCAGTTGAGCCAGTTCATGGACCANNATGGACCAGAACAACCCGCTGTCGGGTCTGACCCACAAGCGACGTCTCTCGGCGCTCGGACCAGGTGGTCTGTCACGTGAGCGCGCGGGCCTCGAAGTCCGCGACGTCCACTCCTCGCACTACGGACGCATGTGCCCGATCGAGACCCCCGAAGGTCCCAACGTCGGACTCATTGGCTACCTCGCGAACTACGCGCGCATCAACGAGTACGGCTTCATCGAGACGCCCTACCGCGTGGTGACGGGTGGCAAGGTCACCGGCGAAGTGAAGTACTTCACCGCTGACGAAGAAGAGCGTTTCGTTATCGCTCAGGCGAACACCGAGATCGACGATCACGGCACGATCAAGGCCGACCGCGTCCTCGTACGTCGTGGCCCCATCGGCACCGGTCTTCGTGTTGGTGCGTCGAACAAGTCATCGTCCACGACCTCAGAGATCGACTTCGTTAAGCCTGAGGAAGTCGAACTGATGGACGTCTCGACCAAGCAGATCATCTCGGTCGCGACCTCGCTCATTCCCTTCGTCGAGCACGACGACGCCCAGCGCGCCTTGATGGGTGCGAACATGCAAAAGCAGGCCGTGCCGCTCATTATGCCCGAGGCGCCCTTCGTGGGCACCGGTATGGAGTCGCGCGCTGCGCTCGACTCCGGTGACGTCTTGATCGCCGAAGGCGACGGCGTCGTTCGCTCGGTCTCGGGTGACCGCATTGTCGTGGAATACGAAAAGGACGTCGCGGATCGCTACGGCAAGACGCTGGGCAAGAAGCAGTACAACCTCAACAAGTTCCGTCGCTCGAACCAGGACACCTCGATCAACCAGAAGCCCCTCGTCTTTGGTGGCGAGACGGTAAAGGCCGGCGACCTGCTCGCCGACGGTACCAGTACGTCCAACGGCGAGCTCGCGCTCGGTAAGAACCTGCTGGTGGCGTACATGCCGTGGGAGGGCTACAACTACGAGGACGCCATCATCTTGAACGAGCGTCTCGTGCGCGACGACGTCCTGACGTCGATTCACGTGAAGGAATACGAGATCGACGCGCGCGACACCAAGTTGGGTGCCGAGGAGATCACGCGTGACATCCCGAACCTGCCCGACGACATCCTCGCGGACCTCGACGACCGCGGCATCGTGCGCATTGGCGCCGAAGTCGAGCCTGGTGACATCCTCGTCGGCAAGGTCACGCCCAAGGGTGAGACCGAGCAGTCGCCCGAGGAGCGCTTGTTGCGCGCCATCTTTGGTGAGAAGGCGCGTGAAGTGCGCGACACCTCGCTCAAGGTACCCCACGGTGAGTCGGGCAAGGTCATCGACGTCAAGGTCTACAGCCGCGACGAGGACCACGAAATGCAGCCCGGCGTCAACCAATTGGTGAAGGTCTACGTTGCTCAGAAGCGCAAGATCTCCGAGGGCGACAAGCTCGCCGGACGNNTGCCCGAAGAGGACATGCCCTTCATGGCCGACGGTACGCCCGTCGACATCATCTTGAGCCCGCTCGGCGTGCCGAGTCGTATGAACGTGGGCCAGGTGCTCGAGAGTCACCTCGGCTACGCGGCGCGATACGGCTGGGAGGGGATCACGGTCAATCCGGCCGTAGGCACCTCGGGCCACGCGGACCAGCAAGACGCGGCGACGCGACCGTACCGCAAGACCCGTCCTCGCACGGAGCCCGCGGTCTACGTGGCGACGCCGTCGTTCGACGGTGCGCACTGGGACGAGACCGAGCGCGCCAAGGACAAGCCGACCATCCAGCACACCTTTGCGACCCTTAACGTCGATGGCGCGAACGGCAAGCGACTGCTCGCCGGCGACAACGACGGCAAGGTGACCTTGTACAACGGTCGCACCGGTGAGGCCTACGACAATCCGATCTCGGTGGGCTTTGCCTACATCTTGAAGCTCGCCCACATGGTCGACGACAAGATCCACGCACGCTCGACGGGTCCGTACTCGATGATCACCGCCCAACCCCTTGGTGGCAAGGCGCAGTTCGGTGGCCAGCGATTCGGTGAGATGGAGGTCTGGGCCCTCGAGGCCTACGGCGCCGCGTACGCACTCCAAGAACTGTTGACGGTCAAATCCGACGACATGAAGGGTCGCGAACGCGCCTACGAAGCAATCGTGAAGGGTCAGAACCTGCCCGAACCGGGGATCCCGGAGTCGTTCAAGGTCTTGATCAAGGAAATGCAATCACTCTGTTTGAACGTGGAAGTGCGCGACAAGGTCGGCGCCCACGTGGATCTCGCGGACACCGAAGAGGACTTCTTTTCGGTCACGCGCGAACTCGGCATCGACATCAGTCGACCCGAGCGCGGCAGTGACGAAGAGGACGCTCGACGCGCCGCCGAAAGGAAGTTGTCATGAGCCCACTGGACGTCAACCAGTTCGACGAACTGAGCATTGGTCTCGCGACCGCTCAGAACATCCGCAGTTGGTCCTCGGGAGAAGTGAAGAAGCCCGAGACGATCAACTACCGCACACTTCGCCCCGAGAAGGACGGACTCTTCTGCGAGAAGATCTTCGGACCGCAAAAGGCCTGGGAGTGCGCGTGTGGCAAGTACAAGCGCGTGCGATTCAAGGGCATTGTCTGTGAGCGTTGTGGCGTCGAAGTCACGAGCGACAAGGTTCGCCGTGACCGCATGGGCCACATTGCCCTGTCAGCGCCGGTCGTGCACATCTGGTACCTGCGCGGTACGCGTTCGTGGTTGGCCTACCTGCTCATGGGCACCGCGCCTAAGGAAGAACTAAAGGCCAAGCAGCTCGAGAAGGTCATCTACTTCGCCGCCCACATGGTCACGTTCGTTGACGTGGACAAGCGCCACGGTGACCTCGGTGACCTGCGCGTCGCCCTGGGCGAAGAGCAAGTCGAGATCACCGAGCGCGAAGCGAAGGCGCTCGACAACAAGTTGAAGGAAATCGAAGCTCGTGCCGTCAAGCTCGAAGCCGACGGGGCCAAAGAGTCCGAGCTTCGCGCACTCCAGCGCGGCACCGAGAAGGAACTCGACGGTGTGCGTTCAAGGTTCGCCGAAGAGCGTGAGCTCGCCAAGCAAGCGTTCGACACGTTCGAGGGATTGCACTCGCGTCAGATCATCGAAGACGAGGTGCTCTATCGAGAGATGGAGTTCCGCTACGGCGAGTACTTCGAAGGCGGCATGGGCGCGGACGCGATTCTGCAACTCATCGACCGCATGGACCTCGACGAAGAGGAGCGCATGATGCGCGAGATGATCGACGCGAAGGACGGCCGCAAGCCACTCAGCGCGCAGCGTCACGCCAAGTTCCTCAAGCGACTCGCGATCGTGCAGTCCTTTAATCGTCGTGACGACCAAGGTCGTCGCCTGAACGACCCGCGCGCCATGATCCTCGA
>PKZI01000030.1 GCA_003133005.1 Acidimicrobiaceae bacterium
CCCACGGCTCGCGGGGTCCTCCAGCTCCTCGCCATGCCGCGGTCCATTGATGACCTCCTGGACGAGCACCCGGCGACGGACCTGGAGATCCTGGAGGCGGTCGAGCGCCTCGAGCGCGACGCGCGCTTCGCGAGTGACGTCAGCCATGAACTGCGCTCACCGCTCACGACCCTCGCCACGACCGCGTCAGTCCTGCAGCAACACCGTGACGAACTCTCCCCCGCGGGGCAGGAGAGTCTCAATCTCTTGCTCGCCGACCTCTCGATTTTCCAGGCGCTCGTTGAAGACCTACTCGAAATGGCGCGCAGTGACGCGGGGGCGGTACCGCTCACGATTGAGACCGTCCGAGGCGTCGAACTAGTCCGCCAGTCGGTGCGATCTGCGTCGCGCCGCCACGGACTCGACGAACCACCGGTGTTGCTCGAGAGCGGGCTCGGTGAGCCCCTCGTCGAAGTGGACCGCCGCCGCTTCGAGCGGGTCATGACGAACCTCATCGACAACGCTCACCGCTACGCCAACGGCGCCGTCGCCGTTCGCCTCAGCGTCGTGGGCGGACATTTCGCGGTCAACATCGACGACGACGGCTCGGGCATCGTGCCCGAGGAACGCGAGCAGGTGTTCGAGCGGTTCTTTCGCGGGCGCGCTGCCCACGATCGCGGGATCGCTCGGGGCACAGGTCTCGGACTCGCCCTCGTACGCGACCACGTCAACGCAATTGGCGGGACGATTTCAATACTCGAGAGCCCCGAAGGGGGCGCCCGCTTCGAGATCCTATTGCCCATTGTGAGCGAGCATCCGTGAGGCGCGCCGTCAAGCTCGTGGTCGCATGTGGTGCCGCGCTGGTGCTCGCTGGTTGCACGCTCGTGCCCACCGCCCAATCCCCGTCGACGATCGCGAAGAATCAGGTCGGCTTTGAGTTGCAAAACAAGACCATTCCCGGCACGAACAACGGGCGCGTGCGCTTCTTGATCGAGCCCATATACATCGTCGACGCTTCTGGGCACCTTGCGCCGTCGAGCCGCCTCGTCGCGTCCCCAGTGACGCTCGCCTCGGTGTTACGCGAACTGCTTCTTGGCCCCACGCTGATTGAGAGTTCGGCCGGCTACTCGAGCGCGCTGCCCAAGGACTTCGTCTTAGTGAGCGCCACCATCTCGAACAAACTCGGGTTGCTCGACATCGCGACGCCCTTGAGTTCGTTGTCGCGAAAGGACCAGATCCTCGCCCTCGGCCAATTGGTCTTGACCGCCTACGGGGCCGGGGCCACCTCGGGCATTGAGATCACCGTGGCGGGCGCACCGACGACGTCGCTCTTGCCGAGTGGTGCCAGAGCACTGATCATCACGCGAAGCGACTTCGCGTCGCTGCTGAACGCCTAACGAAGGCGCTCTGGGCGAAACGCCGGTGCGGCACTCCAGAGATGCTCGAGGTCGTAGTACTCACGCGTGATCTCGTCAAAGACGTGCACGATGACGTCGCCGTAGTCGAGCGCGATCCACTGGGCGCCGTCCCAGCCTTCGACGTGGACGGGCGACGTGCCGGGGCGCAACGCACAACGTCGCTCAATCTCCTCGGCGATGGCGCGGACCTGACGATCGGTTCGTCCGGCCACGATCACCAGAGCGTCGAAGGAGTCGACGAACTCACGTAGATCCAGCACGACCGTGTCGAGACCCAACTTCTCGTCGGCACCCTCGAGACACGCATCCACGAGCTGGGCGACGAATGTGTTGTAGGGGCCGCGAGACATCTCGCCGCTCGCGCGCAACTCGCTCAGTGGACCACTCCGAGCACCACGAGCGCTGCCGCAAAGGGCACCACCAACGACGCGACACCGATAATGGCGTAGCGCTGCCGCAGTCGTCGAAGGTCTTGACGCCGGAGGGGCGCCGGCTCCAGAATCGTCAGTCGCGACGACTGCGTTTCGGATGCTTCGAATATACGAACTGCCATTGAACCAAAACTCTATCCCTGGAAGCTTTCGTAGAGCGGAATGACTGATTCGGGCACGAATTTCCTTAAGTTTTCAGCAGAATTTGAATTCTCGCGGATGAACGAACTCGACAGATCGACCGGTTCCATTGCAATCTCGTAACAATTCCAACCGGGCGATATCGCCTTCGATCCACCTGGGCGAGGCACGACACCGACTCGAACGAGATCTTGCAATTGCGTCGCGTCGTGCCAGCTATCGATTTGACCCACGAGATCGGCGCCCACGATGACGTCCACGGCGTCGAACTCCTCAAGGAGTTCACGGACAGTGTCAATCGTGTAGCTGGGACCCTCGCGAATGATCTCGCGGTCGCTCACGCGCACCAGGTCCAGTCCCGCGAAGGCGGCGTTCGCCATGGCGAGGCGTAGTGGCGCCGGACGCACCGGGCCAGTGGCGCTCTTCAGATACGGGTTTCCCGCCACCGTGACCTCGATGCAGTCGAAATTCTGCGTCGCGCCCGCCGCGCGCAGGGCGGCGACGTGCCCGAAATGCGGCGGGTCGAAGGTGCCTCCGAAGAGACCAAGACGCCTGGGGGTCACTACTAAAGCCTACGTGGCAGCGGCGAGTTCTATGGAAAAGACCTGCACCATTAGAATTAGCAAATGGCGACGCCGAACCAGAACTGGAGCGTGAGCTCATGGCGAACTCGTCCGATTCGCCAGAACCCGACGTGGCCCGACCTCGAGCATCTTG
>PKZI01000066.1 GCA_003133005.1 Acidimicrobiaceae bacterium
GCACCCGCACCCGCACCTGCACCTGCACCTGCACCTGCACCTGCACCCGCACCCGTGACGGGAGGCGGCGGAGGTGGCGGCGGCGGAGGAGGAGGAGGCGGTTCATCACCTGCACCCGCACCGACCTCGTCGCCTGGGTCGCCTATCAACGTTGCTGCGGTCTCCGGCAACCAAAGCGCCAGGGTGAGTTGGGATCCACCGCTCGCCAACGGCGGTTCCGCGGTCACGAGTTACACCGCGTCCGATACGCAGGGACAGGTTTGTACCAGCGTGGTCACCACCGTGAGCCAGGATTCATGCTCGGTGCCAAATTTGACCAACGGCGACTCGTACCAATTCAGCGTCACCGCGACCAGCGCCGCGGGCACGAGCACCGCATCGGCCCTCTCGACGCCAGTCCTCGTCGCATCGGACACGCCAGCGATATCAGTGAGCGCCGGCGACAATTTCGCGTGCGCACTCTTTGCGGGAGGCAACGTCAAGTGTTGGGGTACGAACACCTACGGGCAATTGGGAGACGGTACGTTGATTAGTTCTCCAACCCAAGTCGCCGTACTCGGCGTCAGCGGCGCGACGCAAATCTCCGCGGGCGTCGACAGCGCGTGCGCACTTCTTTCCCAAGGAACCGTCAAGTGCTGGGGCGCGAACTCTTTCTCTCAACTTGGCGATGGCTCGACCGTCAATTCCTCGACGCCCGTTACGGTGGCACAGCTCAGCGACGTGCGAACCGTGACGTCAGGTTTTCAATTCCGCTGTGCTCTGTTAACTTCTGGTACCGCGAAGTGCTGGGGCGAGAACGACAACGGACAACTCGGCAACGGTTCGTTCGTCGCCGAGAAGGAGCCCGTCGCCGTGCTTGACGTGCGCGGCGCGACCGAACTGGCGGTCGACGAGGATCACGCGTGTGCGGTGTTGTCCCAAGGCACCGTCAAGTGCTGGGGTGCGAATAAGTTCGGTCAACTCGGTAATGACTCGCGCGTACCTTCGAAAGTTCCGGTGACGGTGAAGGGTCTCAGTGCCGTCACGCAGGTCGGTGTGGGATTCTCAAATACCTGCGCGCTGCTTCGCGCGGGCACCGTCAAATGTTGGGGCTACAACGGTGACGGCGAGCTTGGTGACGCGACGACGATTAATTCCATCAGCGCGAAAACTGTCGTCGGTCTCGCGCACGTGACGAGACTCTCTGTAGGAAACTTCAACAGTTGCGCTCAGATGTCGGGGGGCGCCGTGGACTGTTGGGGATTCAATAGTTCGGCGATCCTTCTCGCGAACTCGACGTCGACTCCCGCGCCCTCTGACGTCACCCTGGGTCTCAACAATGATCTGGCGCTGTCTATTGACTCCGGGTACTCGTGTTCGTTGCTGTCGAAGCAAACCGTTGAATGCTGGGTGAATGGTGCGCCGACGGTCACGGTCCTGTGGTTCCCTAACTCGGCGAGTCCCGATGCCATCCTCCGTCCCCCCGGCCAAAGGTAGGAAATAGCCGTTTCTACACTGCCAGGGAGGTTTCGTCGGCTTGTTTCGGTCGTGTTAATGATTGATGCGCTTCGCGAAGAAAAGCAGTGGAATCACTTACTATTTCACCATCAACCAAGTGGACCATGCCGAAGTGTTTGTGGGAAGTCTGCTCACCATGACGTCCAGTTGGGAGCAAGTATTTCGGGTTCTTCCTGAGAACGATGTGCTCATCGTTGACGATGAGCACATCGTGAGCGCGGCGAGTCGGACGCTCTTGAAACTCATGGGCGATGATTCCTCGACAATCATTGGGCATTCGGTTGAGACCGTTTTCGAATCGTGGCCCAATGATGTGTTTTCATACTTCAGTCACTCGCACGCTGGAAAGTCCAATTTTGAAGGCCACGGTGAAGCGACATTGCTCACTCGAGTGAACGCGAGCGGGGAGCGCCTCTCCCTCGAAGCCCACATTGGCACCCTCGCTCTCGAAGGTCATTCGTGGATCATCGTCCTCGCGTCCAGCGCGGACGCGCAACATCAGGGCGCACTGGACTCATCGCAACTCCATCAACTTCGCCTCTCGCAATTGGCCGCTGCCGAAGTTCTCGCCGAAAGTCTGGAGCGGTTTCGACATTTTTTTCAGGACAACATGGCCCCGATGATGCTGACCGATATCGAGGACCGCATCATTGACGTCAACGAAGCGTTTTGTCAGATGATCGGCTGGACGCGACACGAACTCATGAGAAGCGACTCAACGCCGTTTACTTTTCCTGAGGACATCGGGATTTCGGAAAACACCAACCAGCGCATCACCCAAGACGGAGCGAAGCGAGCACGTTACGTCAAGCGTTATTTGCACCGCGACGGGCGAGTGATCGTCGTCGAGATCTCGAAGTCCGCCGCGTACGACGCACACGGCGATTTCCTCTACTACGTCATCTCCGAGCGTGACATCACCGAAGAACGTGCGTTGAGTGCGCAACTCACGCACCAGGCTCTGCACGATCCACTCACCGGACTGGCGAATCGAGCTGTCTTCGAGGACCGACTTCACCAAGCTCAGGCGCGCATCGTTCGACAAGGCGGCGTAGGCGCGGTACTGCTCATCGACCTCGATGATTTCAAGGGCGTCAATGACACCCACGGTCACGTCGTGGGTGATCAATTACTCACGACCATTGCCCACCGACTCGAAAACGCCACTCGGCTCTCGGACACGTTGTGTCGATTCGGCGGGGACGAGTTTTTGTACTTGGCCGAGGGATTGCACTCCGCCGCCGAAGCCGAACAACTGGCCGTGCGACTGCGCGAAGAGATCGCTCAGCCGCTCGTGGTCGCGGGCGTGCAGTTAGAAGTGCACGCCAGTGTCGGCGTGGTGGTCTGGGACGGNNCAAGAGCTTCGTCACGCGATTCAAGCCGGTGAGATTTCCATGCATTTCCAGCCCATCATGGAACTTCCCTCGTCAGAGATCGTGGGCTTTGAGGCTCTGATGCGTTGGCAACACCCCGAGCGGGGCATGGTGCCACCCAACGTCTTTATTGCGCTCGCCGAGCAGAGTGACCTGATCCTCGAACTTGGCGCTTTTGCCTTGTACGAAGCGGTGAAGGCCGCCGCCACGTGGGGACCGACGAACGCGTCGGGCCATCTTCCCTTCGTCACGGTCAATTTCTCCTCGCGTCAATTTCACGACGTGGATCTAAAGGCGATGGTCGTCGATGCGCTGATGAAGAGCAGTCTTGATCCCAAGCGACTCATCATTGAAATAACCGAAAGCGCCACGCTCTTGGACGTGGCTGAGACGCTCCAGGTGATTGAGCACCTCAATCGAATCGGCATTGGCATCGCTCTCGACGACTTCGGTACTGGCTACTCGTCACTTTCGTATCTCACGTTGCTGCACCCACGAATCATCAAAATTGATCGCTCGTTCGTGAGCCCCACGCACGAGAACATCCACAATGACACCCTGCTGCAGACGATCGTGTCGCTCGGGCGAAAGTTAAACATGACCGTGTTGGCCGAGGGCATCGAGACTCACGGCCAGTTAGAACGCCTACGCGAACTCGGCTGTGACCTCGGGCAGGGATTCCTCTTCTCGCGTGCGGTGCCGCTCGATGACGTCGGTGACATCATTGAAGTGGGATTCGACTACTGAGGTGACGCGACCCGACACCGGGTTATCGAGGAAACCTATCGGTTCCGGTCTCCGATTACGTGTACGTCCAACGATTTTTTGAGTTCGGGGTGAAGTACTGCCTGGCTGTGGCTCGGGCCAGAAAAAGGGGCGGGTCAATGAAAATCGATCGAACTCGCAGAGGTGATCAGAGCCCGACGGTTTCGAAGGTGCCGCTAAGTCTCGTTACCCAGATTTTGGCGTGAGGAACGGCGTGCATTATTTCCGTCGTTAAATGTGCGACGTCCGCCTTCTCGAAGTCACTGTCATCAAGGAAGATTGCAAAATCTGTCGGATCTACTTCGACGTTGCAGTACGCCTTCTCGATGCCATGAACTCGGAGCACACGATAAATTGCCTTCCGGTCGGCCGTCTTCACTCTCATCACCTCATTCAATAGGGAGGATGCACTTCCATCGTAGAGTCGATTTGCAATTGCAGGTTCGGATTTGGAAATTTCCATTCAGGAGCACCTCCTTTGTTTCCGTCCAGAGGCAATGCAACAACTTTCTCAACACCATCTTCGTTCAGTACGGTCGCCCGAGAAACGAACTCTCCCGAATTTGAATCGGGTAATCCCAGATCGTTGCGAGGATCGAGTAATTTCGCGGGATTCTGCGGCGTCCAACTTGTCCCCAACGGTCGGGCCTTGCCGCCATGGACGCGGTAGAGAGTCTGGTTTTCGTGTAACGGCGAGCGAGAGGCGGTGACCGCGTCCGCCGCCGCATCGGGACTGGATGTATCTGACGAAAAGACGCCAATCGCTTCACGAACAACGGGAGTCAGGACCTTCGACGTGCGCACCTTTGCCGTGATTTTTTGATTTCCTTACCTACTGTCAGGCAAAATCTTGAGCGGTGTTGAAAATTGTTTTTGGTGGTACTTCGTTTTGGCGTCATCAAGTCCGTCGTCCCAAATTGCGTGTTCTTGTCGTTCGCGCTCGACTCAACGGTCTGGCACTCGTCGTCGCAGACTGAAATCAAGTAGTCAAATGAGGGGTCGTCATGGAGCAGGATGGAATATTTATCGACGGAAGACCCTAAATCCCTACTACGAACATTTGTTCGTAGTATCCTAAAACCAAGCGGAGACCGACCGATGTCACTAGGGGTAAATAGCTTTCCTCCATGACGAAAAATAAGGAGACAGCAATGGCAACCGATGACCGCGCAAAGGCTCTCGACGCCGCCCTCGGCCAAATCGAGAAGCAGTTCGGTAAGGGATCGATCATGCGTATGGGCGAGAACCTGCACATGAACATCGAATCCATTCCCACTGGCGCTCTGGCCCTCGACATGGCACTCGGCATCGGCGGACTTCCTCGCGGACGCATCGTCGAGCTCTACGGTCCCGAGTCCTCGGGTAAGTCGACCCTCGCGATGCACGTCGTTGCCGAAGCGCAGCGCAACGGTGGCGTGTGCGCCTACATCGACGCCGAGCACGCCATGGACCCGGTCTACGCGCGAGCGATNNTCGGGAGCGCTTGACGTCATCGTCATCGACTCCGTCGCGGCCCTTACGCCGCGTGCCGAAATCGAAGGCGACATGGGTGACTCGCACATGGGCCTCCAGGCACGACTCATGAGCCAGGCTCTACGCAAGTTGACGGGTGGTCTTTCCAAGTCCAACACGGTCGCCATCTTCATCAATCAGTTGCGCGAAAAAATAGGAATCGTTTACGGCTGTTTTGAGTACAACGCTCGAGTTGTACTGGCCGACGGTACGACCGAGAAAATTGGCAAGATCGTAAATCAGAAGATGCCTGTCGAGGTCCTCTCGTACGACGCAAAGACCAACAAAGTAATCCCCAAGCGTGTCGTGAATTGGTTCGACAATGGTCGTACTGAGGAGTTCCTGCAGATTACGGTGGCGAAACCTATGAAAAATGGCGTTGCCCAATTTGGGTGCACGTCGAACCACTCGATTCGTACGCCCGCGGGGTGGGTAGAAGCTGGGAATCTGAAAGTCGGCGATCGAGTCCTTGAAGCGCTACCGCACTATCTTTCGGATTTTCAATGGGCGGCACTTCGCGGCACGTTGATGGGGGATGGCGCTGTGTCGCCTTCAGGTAGTGGATTCGGGGCGCGTTTTCGCTACGACCACTGTCCTGCGCAAACTGCTTACGCTGATTGGAAGGCTTCTCTTTTCGGCAACTTAAAGTCAAGTCGCCACGTGCGCGCCGATGGCGTCGTGAGTTATGACTTCACGCCCTTGCCCGAACTTGCTGAACTTCGGAAAAGCGTGTACGAAAAGGGAAAGAAGGTTTTCGACGACGACTACCTAAAATCACTTACGCCACTGTCGCTTGCCCTTTGGTACATGGATGACGCGAGTTTTGATGTGAGATCAAAGGGCGTGCAGAGGCGGACCGTAGGGCTTACCGGCCACGTCGAAATTTGTGTCGAAGCAATGGAGGCGAGGACGCGAGAAAGACTCGTTTCCTATCTCGCTGATACGTGGGGCATTCGCACGCAACTCGAGGAGAGTGGTGCAACGAAACAGTCCATCCTGGTCTTCACGAACGTCGAGTCTGCAAAACTCCACGCACTCATTGCGCCTTACGTACACCCAAGCATGGAGCACAAACTTTTGCCCCGCTTTCGTGGAAAGTTCAGCGTAGAGCCGGTGTTTGTACCCATGAGGTATGAACTGATGGCGATGCCGATAACTAATGTGAAGGTGAAGCCGAAGACACGGTCGATGCGTCGTTTTGACATAGAGGTAGAGGACAGCCACAACTATTTTGTTGACGGTGTGATGGTTCACAACTCACCCGAGGTCACCCCTGGCGGTCGAGCATTGAAGTTCTATTCGTCAGTGCGACTCGACATCCGTCGTATTGAATCAATCAAGGATGGAACCGAAGTAGTTGGCAACCGCACGCGAGTAAAAGTCGTCAAGAACAAATGTGCGGCTCCGTTTAAGCAGGCTGAGTTCGACATCATGTACGGCCAAGGCATCAGTCGTGAAGGCTCGGTTCTCGACGTCGCCGTCGAACTCGGCTTCGTGAAGAAGGCGGGTTCCTGGTTCACGTACGAAGGTGAGCAGATGGGCCAAGGTCGTGAGAATGTCAAGGTGTTCTTGAAGGAGAATCCTCAGACGATGGCGGAGATCGACGAGCGCGTGCGCGAGCATCTGGCGACGTCACTCGCTCCTGACGTCGTCGGCATCGTCGGCGAGGCCGACATCGACGTCGATACGCCTATTTCGTTGGATTAGTCGTCGGCTCTGCGCCCGCGACGATTGAAGAGCAAGGCACAACCCCGAGGGGCCTCGCAAGTACCCTGGTACGAATGGTTAGCCGCGGGCCACTTCTCGTGCCTCCGAAATTACGAGCAGGCGATCAGGTGGCGATCGTGTCGCCCTCGTGGGCGGGGGCCGGCGTCTTTCCCCAAGTCCACGAGAGAGGTCTTCGCGTTCTGCGCGAGGATCTCGAACTCGTGCCTGTTGAGTATCCGACCACGCGTCTCGTGGGTGCGAGCGCGAGTGATCGGGCAAGAGATATCAACGCCGCACTCGCCAATCCAGATATCAAAGCCCTCATGGCGGTGATCGGTGGATCCGACCAGATCACAGTTTTGCGGTACCTCGACCCAGAGATCGTACGAGCGAGTCCAAAGGCGTTCTTTGGTTACTCCGATAACACGAACCTGCTCAATTATTTGTGGAGTTTGGGCATCGCGAGCTACCACGGAGGTTCGACTTTGGTCCACTTGGCGCGCGCCGGTGGCGTTCATCCTCTTTTTCTTTCGTCACTGCGCCACGCGCTCTTTGATCACGGAGAAGTCGAGATCGCGCCGGTTGACGCCTTCACCGATCTACAGCCACGTTGGGAAGATTCTTCGACGCTTGAAAGTCCGCTTCCAACGACGCCCGAGCCGGGTTGGCATTGGCATAACGCGACGAACGTCGTGACGGGACCGTCGTGGGGTGGAAACCTTGAGATCCTTTCTTGGAACCTCGCGGCAAATCGTTGGATTGGACCCAATTCGTACTACGAGGGCTGCGTGCTTCTGCTCGAGACCTCCGAAGAGATGCCCTCGGCGAGCGACGTCTTTCGAATGTTGCGCAATATGGGCGAGCGCGGTCTTCTCGAGCAGTTTCCTGCCGTGGTGGTCGCCAAGCCCAAGTCGTGGCATACGCACGCGCCACTTGACGAAGATGAGCGCGCGTTGTTTCGTGCAGAACAAGAAGAGGCGGTGATGGCGGCGATGAGCACGTACAACCCTTCGGCGGTCGTGGTCGTAGGACCGGACTTCGGTCACACCGATCCCCAGTACGTCCTTCCCTACGGAGGGCTCGTCACGGTGGACGGTCCGAACGAGCGACTTGTCGCGCACTACTAAAGAATCGATAACTCGTTAGACCGTAATTTCGTGGTCGCTTTCGTCGAAGAGCTTCGTCTCTTGGCGAAATTTGAAGGTGAAGTCGGGCCAAATGGTCGTGTTTTTCCCTTGTTCATTCAAGTACCAACTGGCGCAGCCGGTGCCCCAGACGGTACCCGGCAGTTTTTCTTGAAGTTCCTTCGTCCACTTTTGCGCGGCTTGTGCGCTCGGTTCGATGCGGGCACCGCGCAGGAGTGCGAACTTGATTGCCTTGACTATGTAATGAAGCTGGCTCTCGTGCATGAAGATGATTGACGAATGTCCGAGCGCAGTATTCGGGCCTCCCAACATGAAGAAGTTGGGGAAGTTAGGGAACATCGTGCCCTTGTAGTTGGCCGCTTCACCGCGAAAGGCCTCGCCTAGTTGCTCGCCGTTCACGCCGTGTACCTTTTGACCGATTGGATTGTCCGTGACGTAAAAGCCGGTCGCGGCGATGATCACGTCGAGTTCATGGAGCGTGTCGTCCTTTGTTCGGATACCGTGGGGCTCGATGCGCTCGATGGCGTCGGTAATGAGTGTGACGTTGTCGCGATTAAAAGCTGGGTAGTAGTCGTTGCTTATGAGCACACGTTTACAGCCCAGACGGTAAGAGGGTGTCAGTCGCTCACGAAGATTCGGATCCTCGATCTGTCGCGCGAGGTGGTCGCGTGACATCTGCTCACCTTTGGTCATGCGCTGCGGATTCTTCACGAATCCCAGGACGAGGAGTTCACGCTGCCAGTACCCGAGCGCGCGTACTAGTCGTTGGGCGAGGGGCAGCGTCTTGAACAGTCGCATGGATCGACGCCTCACGTCGTGGCCGAGGTGGGGCATAACCCACGACGGCGTGCGTTGAAAGACGGCAAGTGATCCAACGATGGGCGCGATTTGGGGGACTACTTGGATGGCGCTGGCGCCGGTGCCAATCACCCCGACGCGTTTGCCCGTCAGGTCAAGCGAATGATCCCACTTCGCCGTGTGCATGATTGGACCCGTGAACGTACCGATCCCCTCAATGTCGGGCATCCGAGGTTCGGCCAGTCCACCCGCAGCGATGACCACGGTGCGCGCTTGGAACTCTCCTTCACTCGTGGTGAGATGCCAGAGATTTGTCGAGACATCGAACGAGATATCGGTGACGTCGTGATTGAACTTGATGAGACCGCGAAGGTTGTGCGTGGTCGCGACGTCGTGCAGATACGCCAAGATTTCGGGTTGGTAACTGTAGGTATTGCTCCAACGGGGGTTGGGTGCGAAAGAAAAGGAATACAGGTTGCTCGAGACGTCGCAACGACAGCCGGGATACGTATTGTCGCGCCACGTCCCACCGATGTCGTCCGCGCGCTCGAAGAGCGCAAAGTTCCCGACCCCCGCCGCCTTCAGCCGGATAGCCGTGCCAAGACCTCCGAAACCGGAACCAATGACCGCGACGTTGAGTACCACACGCCAACGCTACACACGCGACGGCAGGCTCGACCAACGGCCGGTAGCGTGACTCGCGTGAGTATCCGCCTGCGCCTTCGTCGACGACTCGGCGCCTGGATTCGACGAACCCGCGCCTACGCCAACGAAGTCGCCACTGTGGGCCCTGACGAGGACTACGCTCGTCGTTTTTATTACTTCGGGGCGCGCGCCGCGCTGCTCGCCCCTCAAGGCGTGATTTACAACGAGCGTTACCTCTCCATTGGCGACGAAGTGCTCATTGGGCCCAACGTCTGTCTCACGGCGGGCATTGGCCCCGATCAAGAGATGCTGTCCGCGCCCGTCGTGAGTATTGGCAAGCGCTGCGTCATCGGGCGTGGTTCGCACATCATCGGACACTGGTCCATCCATCTCGGCGATGAGATACAGACTGGTCCCTACGTGTACATCACCGATCAAAATCACTCCTACGAGGACATCGATGCGCCCATTGGTTGGCAAAAGCCAACGGAAGGAGCCGTAAGTATTGGCTCGGGTAGCTGGCTTGGCGCGAACGTCGTCATTCTTCCTGGGACCACACTTGGCAAGAACACGGTCGTGGCGGCGGGTGCGGTGGTGCGCGGGACGTTTCCTGATCACGTCGTGCTCGGCGGAGTCCCCGCCAAAATATTGCGCCACTACAGCGAAGCCGAAGGGTGGCAGCCGGGCCCGGCGCGCTAACGGCGATGTTTAAGATCGACCTCTCGCCACTGCGCGGTTCGCCACAGTACCGGCGCCTCTATATCGCGGGGCTCTTCTCCGCGCTAGGGGGCCAGGCGACCTACGTGGCGACCGCCTACCAACTTCGCCAGTTGACGCACTCAACGCTCGAGGTCGGCGCGCTCGGTCTCGTCGAACTCATGCCGTTGTTGTTCTTCGGACTCTACGGCGGCGTGATCGCGGACCGTTGGGATCGTCGACGCGTGATCATTGCGAGCGAAGTGATCCTGATGGTGGCGACCGCGTTGTTGGTCGTCAATTCGTTCATCCATCATCCGAGTGTCCTAGCGATCTTCGTGCTCGACGCGTTCATTGTGGCATCAGGAAGCGTGCAGACGCCGAGCATCTCGGCGATGAACCAACTTCTCGTGCCTCACGAGAAGCAACGAGCCTCGGCGCAACTCAATGTGCTTCGCGGCACCGCGATGTCCATCCTTGGGCCCGCGCTCGGCGGGCTGCTCGCGGTTCTCGTGGGACCGGGGTGGGCCTATGTGTTTAACCTCGTGACGTTCGTCTTTTCGATCAGTCTCCTTTTTACCTTGGCGAAAGTCGCGACGACGAATGATCGACGTGAGAGCCAGACCGCGCTGATGCGCGAGGGCGTGCGTTACGCGCGCACGCGACCCGACGTCGTGGGTACGTACCTCGTTGACCTGCTCGCGATGACGCTCGCGTACCCGGTAGTGATGTTGCCCTTCGTGGCGGCGCACTTTCACGAGACCTACGCACTGTCGCTGCTCTACTGCGCCTTGCCGGGCGGAGCGTTTCTGGCGACGCTCACCATGAGCTGGACCCATCGCGTGCATCGTCTTGGTAAGGGCCTCGTGTTCGCGGCCGCGGGTTGGGGAGTTGGCATCGCCATCTTTGGTTACTCCTCGACGTTGTGGCTGGTCTTTCTGGGTCTCGCCGCCGCGGGCGCCGCCGACGCCTTTAGTGCGAGCTTTCGCCAAACGATGTGGAATCAGTCGATTCCTCCCGAGATCCGAGGCCGTATGGGGGGCCTCGAGATGATCTCGTACGCGCTCGGTCCAATGGCGGGCCAATTTCGCGCGGGCGCTATGGCGGCGTGGACAACGTTGCGATTTTCTCTGACCTTCGGTGGTCTTGCGTGCACCGGCTCGATCGGTGCGGTCGCGGTCGCGTTGCCGTCGCTCTGGCGTTTCGACTCTCGAACCGATCGCCACGTCCTCGAAGTGCAGGCTCTTCGTGCGAGCGAGAGTGACGAGGCGACACAGACCGGCGAGTGGCCCTAGGGGTGGAGGGTGAACCTCTAACCTTCTAGCGTGACGTCGACCTACCTGGTGACCGTGAGCGGACCGGACCGCGTGGGCGTGGGAGCCGAACTCTTCGCCGCGCTCGCCGCCCTTGACACTGTGGGTGCCACGTTGACCGACGTGGCGCAGATAACCATCCGCGGCGCGCTGGTGCTGTGCACCGAGGTGTCCGTGAACGACAATGTCACNNCGCGAAGACGTCGAGAGGGCGATCGAAAGTCGTGACATAAACCGAGGGGGCATTTCGACCAGCGTCGAGCTGGTGACGCCCAACGACGTCGTGCACGGTGGTCGACTTCTTGTGACCTTGCTTGCGCCGTCAATCAGCGCTCGCCAACTCGACGCCATCTTCAGCACTTTCGCACGTAGTGCATCGACGTGTGAGCGGATAGTGCACCTGGCGAACTACCCCGTTGATTGTTACGAACTCGTGGTGCGTGGCGACAACCATTCAGAGCTGCGCGAAGCGCTCGCGAACGTCGCCAAGGAGGTTGGACTCGATCTCGCGGTGCAACGCGCGGGTTTGCACCGGCGCGCAAAGCACCTCGTCGTGATGGACGCTGATTCGACGTTGTTGCAAGACGAGGTCATCGACTTACTCGCTGACGCGTGCGGGTGCGCCGACGAAGTGTCAGCGATCACCGAAGCGGCGATGGCCGGAACGATTGATTTCGCCGAGGCGTTGCGCCGTCGCGTGGCGCTGCTCGCGGGACTTCCCGAAAAGGTGCTCGACGAGGTACGCGCCAAGCTTCGTCTCACGCCTGGTGCGCGCACGCTGCTGCGCACGCTGCATCGACTCGGCTACGTTCCCGCGGTCGTCTCGGGCGGCTTCGTCGAGGTGTTGGCGCCCCTGCTCGCCGAGCTGCACGTGGACTACCTCGAAGCGAATCGACTCGAGATTCGTGACGGCGTCCTCACGGGTGAGTTGGCGGGTCCCGTGGTGGATCGAGCGGCCAAGGCTCGGGCCCTCGAGCGATTCGCGCACGAAGTGGGCGTCCCGCTCGAACAGACGGTCGCGGTGGGCGACGGGGCGAACGATATCGACATGATCTCGGTCGCGGGCCTGGGCATTGCCTTTAACGCCAAGCCCGTCGTTCGCGAGCACGCCGACGCCGCGCTCTCGGTGCCGTACCTGGACGCCGTGCTGTACTTCCTTGGAATCAGCCGAGAGGAAATCGACACACAGTAATCAGGACTTTTCGCGTCGCGCGACGTCGCGTGCAGTGACGTTGATTGTTAAGTGTTACTGGGTAGTAAGGTCAGGATGAAACGGAAGGGGGGAAGTGCGAGTATCGATTGACACGTCACTTTGCCAGGGTCAGGGGCGTTGTTTCTCCATCGCCCCTCACGTCTTTTCTTTTGACGACCTCGGAAACGGCGTCGTGCTTGGTGATGGCACGTTGAAAGACGACGACGTGTCGCTGGCGCGACTCGCCCAGTCCAATTGCCCCGAACACGCCATCTTCATAGAGGAGTAGCGATGACCATAAAGCCACCCGTCGAAGACTTCGCGACCGATTGGGATCACACCGATCCCCAGTGGGTGGCGGACCCCTATCCGATCTGGGACGACCTTCGCCAGCGCTGCCCGGTCGCCCACACCGATCGCTTCGGTGGCGGTTGGTTTCCCGCCACGCACGACGGTGTGGCGGCGGTGGCTCGCGACACTGAGAATTTCACGAGCCGCACGGTGGTGGTCGGCAACGGCCGTCCCGGCGAGGAGGCACTACCCGCACCCATTGGTGTCGCTCCGCCGATTACCTCGGACCCACCGTTTCACCAAATCGCTCGTCGCATCATGCTGCCCGCACTCGCGCCCGGACCCGTGGCTGAACTCGAGCCGCAGATTCGCGACCTCTGTCGACGGTTACTCGACGGACTCGGTGACCACGAGGTCATCAACGCGGGTTACGAGTACGCGCAATTCATCCCGCCGGCGGTCATCAAACAACTACTCGGCTTCCCTTCGGGTGACGAAGACCTCTTTCGTGAGTTCGTGCACATCATTCTTGAAGGTGTTGATCACCCCCAAGAGGACCGCATCGAGGAGTTCGCGCCCGTACAGGACTACTTCGTCGAGCAGATCGAAGATCATCGAGCGAACCCTCGCGACGATTTCACCTCGTATCTGCTAAACGTCGAGGTCGAAGGCAACAAACTCGCCGACGAGCACATCTTTGGCACGATGGTCCTCACGTTGGTCGCCGGTATCGACACGACCTGGTCGGCCATTGGTGCCGCACTCTGGCACCTGGCGACCAACCCCAACGACCTCGCTCGACTGGTAAACGAGCCCGACCTGATGCCCGTCGCGATTGAGGAATTCCTTCGTTTTTACGCCCCGGTCACGATGGCTCGATTAGTGAAGCACGACATGGAGTACCTCGGATGTCCCATGAAGGAGGATGACTGGATTCTGCTCGGCTTTCCCGCAGCGAATCGTGATCCCGCAGTGTTCAAGGATGCCGACACGTTCATCATCGATCGTGCCGAGAATCGACACGTGGCCTTCGGACTTGGTATCCACCGTTGCGCGGGCTCGAACCTCGCGCGCCTAGAGATGCGCGTAGCGATTGAAGAATTCATTGCGCGTTATCCGCGCTTTGAACTCGCGGACCCCGATGAAGTGACGTGGGCTCCAGGACAAGTGCGAGGCCCGCGTAATCTACCGATTCGGATTTTGAACTAAGGGTCTTCCTTCATCGAATCTTCGNNCAAGGGTGGCGTCTAAGTGGGCTTCTCAAGATGGCCGCCGAACGCTGCGCGCATGGCCGAGAGTACGCGACCGGTGAAGTCACCCTCCGCGCGCGATTCGTAGCGCTGCCAGAGCGCAGCACTAATCACCGGGGAGGGAACCGATTC
>PKZI01000243.1 GCA_003133005.1 Acidimicrobiaceae bacterium
TTCGCCGCTTGGCGCAACTCCTCGTCGAAGATGACCGCCTGATTGCGTCCACGAGCCTTGGCGACGTACATCGCCGCGTCGGCCCAACTCAACAGGTCAAGCGGTGACTGGACCCTCCCGGATTCGGCAAGGGCGATACCGATGCTCGCGGTGTGGATGACGTGGTGTCCCCCGATGTTGACCGAACCCGAGACGACGTCAAGTATCCGGTACGCGCTCGACACGACCTCCAGTTCGGCCCTCGCCTCGTCGATGAGCACGACGAACTCGTCGCCCCCGAGGCGCGCCACGAAATCGTCCGCGCGCACGCTGGTGCGAATGCGGTCCGCAATAGTGATCAGAAGCCGGTCGCCCGAGGCGTGGCCCAAGAAGTCGTTCATAACCTTGAATCGGTCGAGGTCCACGATCATGACCGCGGTGTCGCGACCCGTCGACAGACGCGACTTCAACTCACGCAGCAGCGCACGGCGGTTGGGCAAATCCGTGAGGTCGTCGTGATACGCGTTGTAGTTGGTTCGTTCTTCGGCGTCGATACGCGCCTGGAGCTGCATGATGAGCGACGCCACCGCCTGGAGGGCGTTGATTTCCGCGGGCACCCACGCGCGCAGTTCGAAGTGGATGAACGCGAGCACTCCCCACGTGGACTCGCCAAGCAACAGGGGCACGCCGCCGCCCGCAATCTTTTCCTCGCCCGAAGCCTCCTGCACGCGCTCCATGTAGTCCTTGGAGGCGTCCTCAAGGCCCGGTAAGAACGGCTCCTTGAGATCCTTGGTCGCCATGAAGATCGGGTCCGCATCAAAACGCACCTCGCCCAACGGGTCGGGGTCGGGGATGTCCTCACGAACGGGCCACTCCGAGACCAGCACACTGAGGTCGCGGGCGTGGTCGTTTCGTCGAAGGAACACGGCGTCGGCGCCGAGATAGTCCGCGAGCATCTTCATAGTCCACGTAAGGACCGCCTGGTGGTTCTCCGCCGTCGCGGACATCAGTCGCTCGGCGACCTGACTGACCAACTCGTCCAGGCTGCGCTGCTGCAAGAGCGCGCTTTCGCGCACCGCAATGGTCGCAACTTGGCTAAAGACGCCCCCAAAGGCCCGCGTCAGGGCAACTTCACGTTGGGACCACGCGCGTCCGTGGCGCGCGACAACAAGGGCACCAATGATCTTTCCCCCGAGGAGTTCGATCGGGTCAACGAGGACGCCCCACTCGACATCGTCAATGACACACGTAAAGGACCCGATCGGCTCTTTGAAGGCAAGTTGAAGGTCAACGCGTTCACGAATGATGTCAAAGGCCTTCTGCGATCCCGTTCCAACCAACGGTCGAACGTCAAAGCCCGCGATATCGTGGTTCTGCTCCATGATGACCGCGACGATCTCAGCACCGGGGGTGACCTGGCGCAGCGTCTCGACGATGAGTCGCGCCTCGGTGCCCACCATCATGGTGTCCGCGTGCCTGAATGTACCCATTGCCTTACCCTTTTGAGCAATTAAGCGTGATTACAGAGAATAGCAGTGTCGACTTTTAATTGAAAGTCCTGATTGGACCAGAAAATCCGGACAAAATGCACTAGCAAATGCGCACTAGTTTTCGCTAATACTCGCCGAAGCGCCTGATCCATTTGTACGGTACCCATTGAGACTGTGCCCATTACTTCCTTGCGAACTATGGGCAATGACGCCATCGTGAAGAATTTCATGCGATAGTCCATTTTCATCATCGACAACGCGGTCGCGAGTGAGCACCTGGGAGAGTGGACGACGGATGCTGTGGACCACCGGGGGCGACGCGTGCAGCACGCGCATCACCATCACCATGGTCTCTCCGTCTTCGAGCTGCAGCAGTTCGCGTAGTCGCAATCGAAGTCGGTACATCTCGTCCAGATGACGCTCCCCACCCATCTCGAGCAGCTCCCTTTCGTCATTCGCGTAGATGAACAATGGCGAGACTGGCTGAATCGCGAGACTCTCCTTTTCCGCGGCGAGCCAGAACTGTTCCATCGCCGCGCCACCTCGCACGTACCACATGGGGTCCGACCTCGGAATCGTCACGATGGCCATTGCCGAGCTCGACCCCACCGAGAGGTGCGTGCGAAATCCGAGCGCCTGACCTGCCCTCCACTCGGCCAAATGACTCACGACGTCGGTGCGCAAGAGGAGTTCCATGATTCCCAGACTCGACATCTCCATCTCGAGCGTGCGCACGTCGAGCCCCTCTTCGAGTCCGTCACGACCGGGCCAGCGAAGCTCTCCGGTCATTTCACCGTGAATCCTTGGGATGATGAACCGCAGGCGGTCGCACTCGGCCAAGAGGGCGGCCAGATTGTCGATGATGTCGCGATCCATGAGAAAACGGAGTCGCGCCCCTTCTCGTTCGACGCCGTGCACCAAATCGGCCACGACACCATCGTCGATGGGCGAAGGACGACCCATCTTCCGATTGGCGATGCGACTGTGGACCGAGTCGTGCAGGCGCGCGAGGTCCGGATCGCTGTTCGCGCCCAGACGCATGGTGGCGACGTGGTTCGAGTGATACCCGTCGGGAAAGAGTTTTATATCGCCGAGCTTTCGTAGCGACGCCGCAGCCACGCGAGCGTTGAATATCGCCGCCCCCAGGCCCACGAGACTTCCACGATGCGCGACGTCCATCGCTACGTCACTTCGTTCGGGCGAAAGATAGAAGCGGATCTCCTCATCATTTGCCTCGAAGCGCCACGGCTGCACGTTGCCGCCCGANNCTTCGAGCACCGGAGGGACTTCTACCGGCGTCAAACCATCGAGAATCTCTTCGACGTCAAAACGCACCCGGCCACTGGGCAGATGACCACCAAGCGCGAAACGCCGCACCGCGGTCGCCACGGTCACCGCGCCGAGTGTCACCTCGCTCGCAAGTTGTGGCCACCCAGAGACAGTGAAGCCGAGTTCGAACACTGAAGCTGCACCGCGCGATGAAACCTCGCTCGTGCCAAGCATGCGCAGAACGTAGGGGCCTTTCTCGGCGGTCGAGAGTCCAGCCAACGTATCTGAATCCATGTCACCCAGCAGTCCATGGAAGATAGGAAGGTCGGGTTCGAGATCGAAGCGCTCGACGTCGAGCACGCCACGGTCGCTCGTTTCCATAATGACCGGTATTTGACGTTGGCGCGCTACCTCACGCACGAGGAATT
>PKZI01000025.1 GCA_003133005.1 Acidimicrobiaceae bacterium
TGGAACACATCCCCCGACGGATCGGGCGTGAGCTTCGCGAATGGGGCATTGTTTCCTTTCGCCGGAGCCACGACGCTTTACGCGCAATGGAGGGCCGGGAGGATTCCCTCGCACGTAGTGACCTTCCTAGCAAACGGTGGGGTTGGCTTAATGGCCGTAGAACGTCGCAGTGGGCCAGCGCCCTTGACGTCTGAGCACTTCTCGCGAAACGGCTTCACCTTCGCTAGATGGAACACCGCCCCTAACGGCTCGGGCGATTCATACGCCAATGGTGGCACGTACCCATTTAGCGCCTCAGCGACTCTTTACGCGCAGTGGACGAAGAAGGTAGCGATCGCACCGCCGCCCATAAAAGCATCGGACACGTCGATCGGGCCTTTCGGTCACGGGACGGCGACGTTGTCGCCGGCGCTAGAGAGTCTCATTCAGGACCTCGCGAGCCAGGCGAAGTCAAAGACAGACATCCAAATTGCCCTACTTGGTTATGGCGATCTGCTTTCTGCCGCACAGGAGCGAAACGGCTCGCTAGCGGCGGCCAACGTCCAGCTAGGGCGGATGCGAGCGCAGGCGGTCGCCACGTATTTGGAGGGACAACTCTCCGCCCTTGGGCTAAAAGGCTGGACTATTTCGATCTCCGCGGCAAGTCTCGGTTGGGCAAGTTCTGGTCAGTTCGACGCCGCTTTCGTCATCGTGACGCTGTCGTAGTCGCTCTCTGATAGGGGGTCGTTTGCTGTCCCGACGGTGGCACTTTTGCCACGCGACACGAAGACGTCAGCGAGACTGCGGCGCTCGGCCTCGGAGTCGGAAGTTGTCGGGTAGCTAGAGCACCGAAAGAGAGGTCTTCCAGGAGGGGAAGATGTCGCTCACAGAGGTGTCCAGAACGTCCTCCAAGAGCCCCCCGTACACATCGCGGAAGTCCGTCGTCATCTTCAAGTTCCCATTCTCGTCGAGCGAGTCGAGTGGGGGCTGTTCTCCGTAGAGACCACCCTTCACGGTGTTGCCGATGATGAGCACCGGACCCGCGGTGCCGTGGTCCGTTCCCAAGCCGGCGTTTGACATGACTCGGCGCCCAAACTCCGAGTAGATCATGACCGTCACGTCATTGGGGTGACTACCAGCACTGATACTGGTCATGAAGTTTCCTATCGCTGAATCAAGCTCGGTGAGCAGCGCGTTTTGATCGGCTTGTTCGCCCACGTGAGTGTCGAATGAACTTAAATTCACTTCCCACACGCGCGTGGGTACATTGGCGTTGATCAACGTCGAAACCACGGAGAGCTGTTCGTCCAGGAACGTTCCCGTTGGTGACGTTGGCACCAGCGGACCAAGAGCCCTGGCTGTCGTATAGAAATCGGTGATCGACGTGGCGGCGGCGGCCCCTAACGGCACATCGGTTGGAGAGGTTCGCCCGAGGTATGGCAGTTGAGACGCAGCCGGTCCCCAGGGCTGTTGTATCGCATCGATATCCACCATCGAGGCGACGCTCTTGTCACCAACCATTAAGGGAGGCAACGTCGAGCCAATACCGATCGCGTTGAACGCACTATGGGGCTGGAGATCGAGCCATCGGCCAATCCAGCCGCTGGAAAGCGCGGCGGTGGGAGACGCCGACTGCCAGATTGCCATCGACGAGAAGTGCGAGAGACTCGGGTTGGGATAGCTCACCCCCTGAATGATGGCGACCTTGTTTTGGCCGTAGAGGGCTTTTATCTGCGGTATCGAAGCATTCAGTGCGAGGGTGTCGGTGATTGGGAGCACCTGGGACGACGAGAGCGCGATGTTGGAGCGAGCACTTTGGTATGTCGGATCTGTAAAGGGCACGACAGTGTTGAGCCCGGCATTACCCCCGTAGAGCGTGACGATGACGAGGATCTGCGCGTTGGTCGCTAGTGGAGAGGAACTCGCGGCGCTCGCCAGAGACTCCAGCGAGAGAGAAGTGGAAAGCGTCGCGAAAAGGCTCGCGCCAGTCCACTGAAGAAAACGTCGACGGTCGAATTCGCAAGTGATCATATGCTCACCACGTACTCGGGACTCAAGAGCGCGATTGTCGCCATCTGAATGGGGTTGCTACGTGCAGCATCCAACTCATTTCCAGTGCGCGCCGTCCACTCGGCCACACCCAACCAGTCTGCGCAGGCCTGCACCATCTCGGACTGCGGCACGCTGAGCGGTGAGAGATCGCCACTCGCCAACATCATTTCCACCACCATGAATCGGTATTGGAACACGGAACCACTGAGCCACGCTTGGCCGTAGGGCCAGCCGCCCACGTTGGGCGGGTTGAACGGTACCTGACCCATCTGAGATAGGAACCAGTGAAGGTTCGCGGTATCCAGTGACGAGGGGTTCACCTTCAAGGCTCGACATGCGCCGGCGAACCATTCGATTGGTGACTTCACGAGCGAGTTAGCCGGGTTGATCCACGCATCGGATCGAACCAACGCGCTTACTAAATCGAAGATGCTTCGCCGGCCAAAACTCCTCGCGAGGGCGGCCGGTGGCTCGGTGGAACCGGACACAAAACGGAACCATATTCGTTTCGAGATGAATGACGCATTGAGTTCCTTCGACACGATGAGCGACACGAGTGACGGCGCGTCAAGTTTTGACGTACGACCAAGCACCGTAAGGGGCCCGGTGTAGTGTTGCGCAGGGTCAAAGGTTACGTCGCCGTTGGCTTGGTTGGTTGCATATCCCGTCAGCGCTCGCGCCGCCGCGACGACGTCGTGCTGAGTGAAGTTATTCACTCCGATTGTCATCAGTTCCATCAACTCACGCGCCAGGTTCTCATTGGGTGATGATAGGTAGTTCTCCTCGTTGTCGAGCCAGAAGTTCAACGCACCGTCGAGCACCATCGCTCGGGCCATGTCGCTGAAATTGCCCAACGCGTACCGACGAAGCGTGTCATTTTGTTTCTGCATGGCGAGCGGGTAGATGACTTTGTCCACGGACGTAGCCCAATGACCATGCCAGAACCACGTCATACGTTCCTCGAGCGGAGAGGTGGCCAGCACCATGCGTTCGAGCCACCACGAGATCAGTGCCGTCTGTCCTGAAAAAATGGTGCTCCAAAACGAAGCCGCGTCCGGAGAACCCGCTTCGGGTATCTGTCCAAGAAGTGGGAGGTTGAGCGAAGGCAGCGAATCGAGTGCTGGATCCGGAAGCCCGTGTTGGAGCACCAACTCGTGGGTCGCCCCGAGGCCGCGCTGGAGCATTTCGCTGTATTGGCCGGGCGTGGGACCGAAGCTAAAGCGGTGGAGCAAGCGTGCCGTGGCGAGCCGCTGCGCGTAGGACGTGGAGGGGCTCACCCCAGTAACGTACAACGGGAGTGGTTTTGATTTTCCTGAGTCCCCTCGCGAGACCGCGTTTTTTCTCCGTACTTTGACAAGCGCGTCCCTTCTGATCAGGGACTATAAAGATCACTTATGAATCATCCGGGCGAGACGGGTTGGCGTCTCGTGCGAAACGGCCGTTATCGCTCGGTGTCAAACGGTCCTACTTTCTAGAGACGTGCGTCAACGCTGATCCTTCAAGAACTGCGGTTCGCGTCCCGATTGCGGTCAGTGAATCCCTGGAGTGACCGGGTTGTGCATTTGGCGACCCACGCGAGAGCGCCTGACCCTCCGACTATGGAAGGTGCAGCGAGACCATCTTGTGCTTTGCTCCCGCCGCGCTCGTGACCGTCAACTCGCAGGTGAATGCGCGGGACCCATTCTTGCGCAAGAGTTTGATTCCCGTCGCGTTGAGTTGGATGAGTAAAGGTGCTTGCGACCCCACCGCGAGCGAGTAGCTGGCACGTCCGATGATTACCTTCGTGGTAACGAGGCGGTATTTCTTGGAGTTGCCGATCTCGACTCTGGTCGTTACGGTCTTGGTCAATTGCACCGTTCCCCCGCAATGGGCGTTGGCGCAACGAACGGTGGTTACTACCCTGCTGTCGGACCTCAGCGCGGCGCCCACAATTGTCACTGACGGTCTCGGCGCGACAGTCGTCGTTGTCGTTGGCAACGTCGTCGTTGGCAACGTCGTTGTCGTCGTCACCGTTGGTGGCGGGCCGGACGATGTGGTCGTGGTCGTCGTTGGCGGAGTCGTCTCAATGCTCGATGGGAATGACGTACCGTTGCCCGTATTGTTGTTCCACGCGTTGCCCGTGGCGTTTCCGGCGGCGTCGTAGTAGTCGTACTCGCCAGCGGAATAGCTGTCCGTCGTGTAACCCTCCGCGTCGGTGTTCATAGCGACATTCTCACTGATCGTTCCGTTCGTCGCATCGGCGGTCGTGTAGATGCCGTAGAGCCGGGAGTTAGAGATTGAGTTCCCAGCGACGTTGAAGTTGACCGGTCCGTCACTGCAAAGGGCGTTAGCATCAGCGTCGTAGTCGTTCGCGATCAGGCTGATGCCGAAGACGAACCCGGAGATCGTGTTGCCACTAATAGTTTGCCCACCGCAGCCATCGCCGTAGTTTCCGTTTCCGTCCTCGTCGATGAACTTGATCCCGGACTTCGGGTCCGCCGTGTTGGGCGTGGCGCCGGAGTCATTGTCAATTCCGCCGCCATTGAGGCTGTTGTGGGAAACCATCGTTTCGTCGTCGAAACCCGGGAACCACAGAGCGCTCAAGGCGACGTCGTCGCTGCCGCTGCCGTTGTTCGTGGGGTACGTCACGGTGTTGCCAGTGACGATCGCACCACTGGTGTCGGACATTTGCAGCGCGTTGTTCTCGAAACCTTGAAGGTACGTGAAGACGTTGTCTTGCACGAAGTCATTGGTGTCGAGGAACGATACGTCGGACGTCGGCTCCGAAATTGAAGCATCTTGTCCGAGGCCGAAGTGGACGACGCCGTTTTGGTTTGAGCCAGCTCCACCCGTGTTGACGAAGAGGTTGTCACTGATCGTGACATTTGATTCGCCTTGATCACCCGCACCAGATATCAGACTCTGTACATCGATTGAATCCGCGCAGGGTAGTGAGGAGCAGTCCGTGACGTTGGCGGCTTGGAAGTTGTTTTCGTAAAAGGTCAGGCCACTGATCGTGACGCGGGAGGACTGGACGAGGAAGCCGGCGCCATTTTCGAAGACCGACTGCGACGTGGGGTCGACCGAGGCGGGTGTGTCAGCGCCTGAGGGGGCGACGTCCCAGTTGTACCCATCGATGGTGAGACTTTTGGTTATGTCGACCTGCTCGTTAGATCCGTACGCTGACGTATTTGACATGTCGTAGGTCCCGAGGCACACGTAGATCGTCTGCCCGCTGGTTGCTGCTAATACCGCACTGGCGAGATCGGCATACACAGGCCCCGAAAAGCCTGAAAGGCCCGAGGGGCAGTTGCTGAGCGAGGCAGTAACCACTTCGTCTACGTGTGCGGGCAGCGTCCCCGCGGCGCTCGCGGTTGACTCCGAGAATGTAAGTCCGAGTGCGAGCAACGAGGCGACACTGAGTCCGACAGTTGTTACACGAGGGTTCCGACGCATGGTTCCTACCTTTGACTAACTTTTTCCGACACTGCGACAATGGGCGCTGCGAGATTCAATACTGCGCGTTGACGGGGCGAGACATCGGACCGAACATTGGCTTTCAAGAAACTAGTTCCTTTCAGGGGCGCTCTGAGAATGCACCGACGTCACGCCGAATGGCATTGATGTACTAGTGCGAGGCGGATCCTCGGTCGACGAGCGGGAGGCCCTTAAATGCTTCACGGAGCATTTCCAGCGAACAAGCGAAAGAATCACCGTTGTCGGGCATTTCAAGGTCGACGGGTGACATGTTGCACGAGACGCCACGTCCGGGTTTAAGCGCTCGATCAGCCTGATTGTTCCCGGGAGCGTCGGAATCCACGCCATTCTCCGTTATCCGCCCCTGTGACCACAAACTCTTGCAGGATGCCGCGCAGTTGTCAAGTTCGTGGGTTGGAGTTGTTCGCAAGCTGAGTCTCCCTCAATCGCTGGTGAGACGCGTAATTCATCTGCGTATGAGCCAGCGGTTCCACTACTTGCAGGGTGTCACGGAGTACGTGGAGGAGTCGAGTAGGCGCGGCGGCCCCGCACGATCACGTCAAGGTGGCTACGTTCAGCCAGAAGCGGGCAGCTCGTCCTGAAGGGTGAACGACCGTGATGACTTTACGGTGATCCCGCCGTTGACGAAACAGTTGGGGTGATTTTGCGACCGCGGCGCTGATCTCCATCAAGGAGCGAACAATTGTAAACAAAATCCCTGACAAGTAGCCAAATTTCTGCATTTCTTCGTGAATGATGTTCGTGCCCTTCGAATTCTTCGAAGATGGTTCTCAGTGCTCAGCTGAGG
>PKZI01000185.1 GCA_003133005.1 Acidimicrobiaceae bacterium
GTCGAGGTAGTGCGACCACTGTGTGCGAGCGCCGGGACAATCCAATCCGTCACGGAGTTTGCACTGGCGTGCGGCAAGGAGCCCGTTGAGGTCAAAGACCAAGCAGGTTTCGTCGTGAACGCGCTTCTCTTTCCTTATCTCAACAACGCTATCCGCCTCCTCGAACAGGGCGTGGCTGACAAGGAGGGCATCGATACCGCCATGAAGGGAGGTTGCGGATTCCCAATGGGACCGTTCGCCCTCCTTGACTTGGTCGGACTGGACACTTCCCTTTCGATCCTTGACGCGTTGCACGCAGAGTTCGCCGAACCCAATTTCGCGCCAGTGCCGCTACTTCGCAGGATGGTGAGTGCGGGCCAACTTGGTCGCAAATCAGGCATCGGGTTCTACGACTACCGTCGTTAGTTAGGACTGTTCGAAGGGGGATCATGACCGAGCGCTCGAAGCCTTGGGTAATGAGGACCTATTCGGGGCACTCTACGGCAATCAAATCCAACGAGCTCTATCGCAGCAATCTCGCCAAGGGCCAGACCGGACTTTCAATCGCCTTTGATCTGCCAACACAAACTGGCTACGACCCCGACGCTCCCGAGGCTCTAGGCGAAGTCGGAAAAGTTGGTGTGCCCATCGCGCACCTCGGTCACATGCGCCAACTCCTCGACGGTATTCCACTCGCGGAGATGAATACGTCAATGACGATCAACGCGACGGCCGCATGGCTGTGGGGCCTGTACCTCGCGCTCGCCGATGAGCAGAACGTCGCGCGAACCGATCTGTCGGGCACGGTGCAAAATGACATCGTAAAGGAATACCTCAGTCGTGGGACCTACATCTTCGCGCCCGAACCTTCGCGTCGACTCATCGTCGACATGATCGCCTACGGCATCAACAACGTGCCCAAGTGGAATCCGATCAACGTCTGTAGTTACCATCTCCAAGAGGCTGGCGCGACGCCGGTCCAAGAAATCGCCTACGCCCTCGCGACCGCGATCGATGTCCTCGATGCCGTGCGCGATTCCGGCAAAGTCGATGCGTCCCAGATGCCGAGCGTCGTTGGTCGTATTTCATTCTTCGTGAACGGTGGTGTCCGATTCATCGAAGAGATGGCCAAGATGCGGACCTTCACCGCCATGTGGGACGAGATATGTCGCACCCGCTACGGCGTGCAGGATCCCTCACTGCGCCGATTCCGTTACGGTGTGCAGGTCAACTCGCTCGGTCTCACCGAACAGCAGCCCGAGAACAACGTGCAGCGCATCGTCCTCGAGATGCTCGGTCTGACGCTGTCCGCAGACGCTCGCGCCCGAGCGGTCCAACTCCCGGCCTGGAATGAGGCCCTCGGATTGCCTCGACCATGGGATCAACAATGGAGCCTTCGCATGCAGCAGGTTCTTGCGTACGAAACAGACCTGCTCGAATATCCCGACATCTTCGCGGGGTCCCAAGTCATCGACGCCAAGGTGCATGAGCTCACCGAAGGAGCGCAAAACGAACTCGATGACGTACTTTCTCTGGGCGGCGCGTTTGAAGCCATCGAAGAGTTGAAGGGTCGCCTCGTCGCCAGTCAAGCCGCGCGCGTGGCCCGAATCGAATCGGGTGAACAGATCGTCGTTGGCGTGAATCGATTCACCGAGACCGTCGAATCACCACTCACGAGTGGCGCGTCGCTTGAAGCAATAATGACCGTCGACCCGGACGTCGAGCGCGAACTCGTTGAAGAGATTGCGAAGTGGCGGGCCAACCGAGACGACGCGGCTGTTCACTTGGCCCTCGAGGAATTGGCGCGCGTTGCCGCTAGTACCGAGGCGAACGACAACATCATGGTCCCGACCATCGCACTCGCCAAGGCAGGTGGTACGACGGGTGAATGGGCGTCGGCGTTGCGCGACGTCTTCGGCGAGTATCGAGCGCCCACGGGTGTCGGCGGAGGGGCACACGCCCGAGGAGAACGATTCAACGAACTTGTCGCTCGCTCGCGCGCCGTCTTCGATCGTCGAGGCACGCCTCCTAAGTTGCTCGTCGCAAAGCCAGGACTCGACGGGCATTCGAACGGTGCAGAACAGATCGCCGTCGCCGCCCGTGACGCCGGATTCGAAGTCGTGTATCAAGGCATTCGACTTTCGCCCGATGAGATCGTCGCTGCTGCGCGTGACGAGGACGTGGACATCGTCGGAATTTCAATTCTTTCGGGTTCACACCTCGCACTCGTCCCACGAGTTCTCGAAGGTTTGCGCGACGCGGGCGTCGACGCCAAAGTTGTTGTCGGCGGCATCGTGCCTGACGAGGACGCGCAACGCTTGAGGGCACTGGGCGTGGCGAACGTGTACACACCAAAGGACTTCTCGCTCAGCGCGATTATGAGCGACCTTTTGGCGCTCGTCGAAACTTAGACGTCGACCGCGCGATAGGGACGCCGATTGGCGTACGGACCGGCGTTGAACCAACGTCCCGAAAAACGCCAGCTCGGCAACGGATCGACGACGATCACGGTCCGGGTTTTGAGGATCTCTTGCGCCGCGACAACGAGAGCCGCCATCTCATCAGCGGAAAGCTCTGGTCGCGGGCTAAGTCCGTAGCTCAAAGTGGCACGTTCCCGTGTTTGCGCTTGGGCAACTCTTCGCGCTTGCCGCGAAGAATATCGAGTGACTTCGAAAGAATCCGTCGCGTCTCGGCGGGATCGATGACGTCATCGATGAATCCGCGTTCCGCCGCGATATAGGGGTTCGCGTAGCGCTCCTCGTACTCTTCGATCAATTCCTTGCGAAGTACTTCAGGATTGTCCGATCCCGCGAGGTCCCGGCGGTGCACAATCTCCACGGCACCCGACGCGCCCATGACCGCGAGTTCGGCGGTGGGCCACGCAAAGGCCAAGTCCGCTCCAATCGACTTAGAGTTCATCACCACGTACGCCCCGCCGTAGGCCTTGCGNNTCGGTACCGGGCATGAAACCTGGTACGTCGACAAAAGTGATGATGGGAATATTGAACGCATCACAGGTGCGCACAAAGCGTGCCGCCTTCTCACTCGATTCGATGTCGAGCACACCTGCGAGAATCTGCGGTTGGTTCGAGACAATACCTATGGTGTGGCCATCGATGCGCGCAAACCCGCACGTGATCTGTTGCGCGTAGGTCGCGTGAACTTCCATGTAGTCACCGCCATCCACCACGGAGGCGATGACTTTCTTCATGTCGTAGGGCTGATTGGGCGACGTCGGAAGAACATCACGCAAATCCAGACAAAGACGATTGGCGTCNNGAAAGTAAGTACCGAACTTCGTCGAGCGCGCTTCGTTCGTCGGGAAGTACGAAACTCGCAACACCCGACTTCGTCGCGTGCGTGAGCGCACCCCCGAGCTCTTCCAAGGTCACGTCCTCGCCAGTGACGGTCTTTACGACGTCAGGGCCGGTAATAAACATG
>PKZI01000253.1 GCA_003133005.1 Acidimicrobiaceae bacterium
CGTAGGAACATCGTGGCGCGAAACTGCAACCTTGGGTGAGCTTGAGCAGATTGGGCGGGCGACCGGGGATCGTCGTCAGTCGCGTGTGTGATGCGTTCGATACTTTTGGCGAGCTCTCCAGGAGGGCACGGGTGTAGGGCATTCGATGATGCGCGAAAACTTCGCGCGTGGAGCCAATCTCGACGATTCGTCCTGCGTACATGACGATGATGCGCGAGGTGCGCGTGGCGACGACGCCGAGGTCGTGGGTGACCAAGATGACGGACATCTCGAGACGTTCCTTCAACTCCTCGAGAAGGTTCAAGATTTGTGCCTGGATCGTGACGTCGAGCCCCGTCGTAGGTTCGTCGGCGAGCAGTAATTTTGGCGAACAGGCGAGAGAGATCGCGATGACGACACGCTGTCGCATCCCTCCAGAAAGTTGCCCCGGATACGCGTCGTAGCGATACTGGGGCGAGGGTATGCCGACCAGTTCGAGCAGTTCAATGGCTCGAGCCTTGGCGTCGGCCTTGGACATACCAAGTCGAACACGGAGCGTTTCGTCGATCTGTTTACCGACTTTCATGACTGGATTGAGCGACGTCATTGGGTCTTGGAAGATCATCGCGACTTCGGTGCCCCAGCGCTCTCGTTTCTCATCCTCGCTCGCCCCGACCATCTCGAATCCCGACAACAGTACCGAGCCGGTAACGGTCACGTTCGTACGTTGCTGGAGCCCCATGATCGTTCGCGACAGCACGGTCTTGCCGGAACCAGATTCGCCCACGATACCGATTGTCTGGTTACTCTCCATGTCAAACGAGACGCCTCCCACCGCTGGAAGGTCCCCTCCAGCGGTGTGAAAAGTCGTCGCGAGGTCCTTGACGGCCAACAACTTCTTGTTGTCGAAGCTCACAACTTCACCTCGGTGACGTCAAAGTGGTGTCGCAGGCGGTCACCAATGAAGTTCAAACACAGCAGGAAAAGACACAGTGCCGCTGAAGGGAAAATGACGAGCCAGGGGTTCATCTGCAGGATGGTTCGTGATTCGTTGATCATGTTGCCCCACGAAGGTGTCGGCGGATTGACGGAGAGCCCGAGGAACGCGAGGGCTCCTTCGAGAGCGATGACCGTAGCGACGCCGATGAGCAGGAAGGAAATCGCAATCGGTGCGATGTTGGGCATCAATTCACGTAAAAGGATGCGTCGGTCCGTCGCCCCTTGGACCTTGGCGGCGACGATGAAGTCTTTGGTTGCCACACTGAGGGTTGCTGTGCGAATTACGCGATAGACCAAAGGTACAGAAGCGATCCCGATCACGACGATGATCTTGAACAACGTGCGCGGAGTCCAGAAGGAAAGTATCGCGATCGTCGCGATGATTGCCGGAAATGCAAGTAGAACGTACATCACGTTGGTGAGTATGGCATCGAAGCGACCACGCCGGAACGCCGCGAGCATGCCAAGCGGGGCGCCGACTCCAAAACCTATCAGCATCGCCCCCGCACCTACCGACAACGACACCCTCGATCCGTAGACGACGCGCGAGAAGATGTCGCGGCCAAGGTCGTCAGTGCCAAAGAGATGGTGCAGCGATGGTCCCGCGTTGACCAATGAATAATTTTGGAAGAGCGGATTCTCAATAGGTAAGACGTTCGCGAAAATGGCACCCACGATATTGAGTCCGATCCAGCCAACGCAGATCCAAAAAAGCACCCCGAGAGGCTCCTTCTTCTCTGGCTTCTCGACGAGTATTGCCTCCTCGAGCACATTGAATTGGGGAAAGTTACTCACGACTGATCCTCGGATCGACGATATTGATGATGAAGTCAAAGATGAAGTTGATCAGCACGACCCCCACGGAGACGACGAGGACGATACCTTGCACTAAGAGGTAGTCGCTCATGTTGATGGCACTGATCAACGTGTAGCCCAAGCCTGGAATATTAAGCAGATACTGAACGACAAATCCACTCGCGAGCAATCCCCCGATGTTGACACCGGCGGCGCCGAGCAGCGCTACCGATGATGGGCGAAAGGCGTGACGCCACATGATGCGGCGCTGGCTGAGTCCTTTGGAACGCGCCATCGTGATGAATTCCTCTTGCAAAGTGGCGATGAGGTCACTCCGCAGCACCCGGTAGTAGACGACAAAACTGCCAATCGCGAGTGCAACCGCTGGCAGCGCCAAGCTTTCGAGGTTACCAATCCAATCTTGGGAGAATGAAACATACGACGACGGTCCCGTATGGGGAACACCCAATTTCACCGAAATGAAGAGCACCATCAGAACGATGACGATGAAGGTGGGCACCGACAACAGGGTGAAACTTCCCGCACTGAAGGTTCGATCGAGCCAACCATCGGGCTTACGGGCTGAACGCATTGCAATGGGGATCGCGGTGGCGAAAGCCAGAATCTGTGACAAGAACATGATTTCAAGGTCGATGGGCAAGGCCGCACGAATCGTGCTCGCAACGGAGGTCTGCGAAATGAAGGATGTTCCCAAATTGCCGCGAAGCACGTTACCAATCCATACGAAATACTGCTGATAGATCGGTTTATTCAATCCGAGCAGCTTATAGAGCTTGGCCTGATTCTCGGGACTCGCTCCGGGTCCTTC
>PKZI01000019.1 GCA_003133005.1 Acidimicrobiaceae bacterium
CCAACTCCGAGCGCTACCACGTAGGCGACGTCGTGAACGGCATGACCGGCTGGCAGGAGTGGGCGATTGCGAGCGAGTCCAATAAGTTCACGGTGCTGCCCAAGGGGCTCGGACTGGACCTCGCGACTGTGATGAACGTCCTCGGTGCGACGGGCCTGACCGCGTACTTCGGACTTTTGGACGTTGGCGCGTTCAAAGAGGGTGACGTGGTCGTCGTATCGGGTGCCGCGGGAGCGACCGGTTCGGTGGCCGGACAAATCGCGAAGGCGCGCGGTGCGCGCAAGGTCGTCGGAATCGCCGGCGGTGCGGAGAAGTGTCGTGAGGTCGTGACTGACTACGGCTTTGATGAGTGCCTCGATTACCGTGAACCGCACCTCGCGCGTCGTCTTCACGAGGCGTGTCCGAAGGGCGTTGACGTGTTCTTTGACAACGTTGGGGGCGACATACTCGACGCAGTACTCTCTAACATCGCCGTGCACGCACGCGTGGTGTTATGTGGTGCAATCTCGCAGTACAACGCCATGGAGAAGCCCCAGGGTCTCACGAACACCGCGATGCTCATTGCGCGTCGCGCGCGCATGGAGGGGTTCATTTTTTTCCAGGATTTTGGTGACCGGGTGGTCGAAGCGCAAACTGCTCTGGCGACCATGGTCCTTGAGGGAACGCTGGTGCACAAGGAGCATCTCGTTCACGGACTCGAGAATGCGCCGGACGCGCTGAACTTGCTCTTCAGTGGTGGAAACCACGGCAAGACGTTGGTGGTTGTGGACGACACTGTCCAACTCAGTTGAGCGAGCGCAACGAAAGATTGGCCACCAATGCGCGATGGTCGCTGCCACCGTCACTTGCGTCACCGCCGAGCGGGTCCCACGGTCCGCGACCGAGTATGTGATCGATCTGACTATGGGGATGGCGTGCGGGCCACGTGCGCGCACGCACGAGGGTGCGCCAACCGGGCAATAAAAGACGAAGGAGGGGACGCCAACAATTGAAGTCACCCGCGATAATCATCGGTAATTCAGGATCAAGTCCCCTCGCGATCTCGTTGATGCGTCGGTACTGATGAAACGATCCGTGGGTCAGGTGAGCGCCGTGCACTCCCAGCACGTAAAAGGGCTGTCCGTCGAGAGTGAGGCGCGCGATAATGAGCGCGCGGCGCACCTTTTCGCGCGCTCGACGCTCGATCTGCTCGACGCGAATGTCCTCGATGGGCAGGCGGGTCATGACGCCCAGGCCCCATTCACCGGCCTCGAGAGCGCCGTGCGACGCACGCCGCGCCGCTTGGCGTGAGGTGAGTTGACGATGCTCTTGAAAGTAGAGACCTCGTTCGCCCGTGACGTGGGCGAGTCGTGGCTGCCAACTTCGCCCGCCCTGCCCGGTGGTGATGCGCTCGCCGCGCGCGAGGGGGACGAAGAGGCCCTTCATTGAGAGGCGATCACAGAGGATTTCGAAAAAGTCCGTGCCATCGTCACCGCGCCATAATTCGGGGCACACGAGGATATCCGCGTCAAGTTGGCTGGCGTGTTCGAGGGCTCCCGTGACCCGACCCCAACCGTCGACCCCGGCGTGCAGATTGAACGACGCGACACGCACGTCAAAAACCTTACGCGGTGGTTGAGGGGCCATGTGAGAGGCTTAAGGCGTGGAATCGGTCAACGTCAGTTTTGGACACCGGCTCTGGTGGGTTGACGCCTTCATTGGCGGTGCCGAGCGAGGAAATCCTGCCGTTGTGGTGTTACTCGAACGACCAATGGAAGATCACGAACTCCAACAGATCGCGTTCGAACTGGGCGTCTCCGAAACTGCCTTCGTGCGCCGCGTCGGCGACACCTGGTCGCTTCGCTGGTTCACGCCCACGGTCGAAGTGGACCTGTGCGGACACGCCACGCTCGCGACTTTGCACGTTCTCTTGAGTGAGCTTGGTGTGCCTGGTGGTGAGTTCTATTTTCAGACTCGCTCGGGCGTGCTATCGGGTCGTCGACTACGCGACGGCATGCTCGGCGTTGATCTGCCGCGTGCGTACATTGAACCACTCAATGACGCGGTGCTCAACGGGACATTGGGCAAGGTACTTGAGGTCTATCAAGCCGGACCCCAGAGCGTTCTTGCGGTCGTGGACGACTACGACACGTTGTGCGGCCTCGCGGTTGACCCGATGAGTCTTTTTCTCGTGCCCAGTTCAATGGTGATCGTTGCGTGTCACGGGGGACCTGACGTCGATGTGTCGATACGAGTGTTCGCGCCTCGCTTGGGTCTCGCCGAGGATCACGTCACGGGAAGCGCCATGTGCGCGATATCGCCCTGGTGGGTCGAAAAAGTTGGATCCCCGGTGGTGACCGTTCGTCAAGCATCGGCACGAGGTGGCGTGATGCACGCGCGACTGTTTGAGAAAAACGTCGAGGTGGCGGGGCTCGCTCGCACGTTCTTTGGTGGCGATCTCCGCGCATGAGTAACGCGCCACTCGGACCAGGTCCGAACACGAAGGTTCGTCGACTCCGCGAAAAGGCACGATACGAGAGCGACGTGATCTTTTCAATACTTGACCAAGCACGGTACTGTCACGTCGCAGGGATCGTCGACGGACTCGCGATGGCGCTACCTACGTTGCACGCGCGAGAGGGCAGCACGCTCTATCTCCACGGCAGTCAATCAAACGCCATCATGAAGTCGGTGCTCGAGTCTGAGCGTGCGTGCGTGACCGCGACACTCTACGAAGGAATTCGACTCGCGCGAAGCGGTTTCGAGTCGTCAATCGCCTTCCGCTCGGTCGTGGTCGTGGGTTCGGTACTGATCATCGACGACCTCGAAGAGAAGAGACGAATTCTGGATCTCTTCGTCGACGCGGTCCTACCCGGGCGCGCGAGCGAAGTACGTGCAGCGAACGAACAGGAACTACGTCTGACGATGGTGGTCGCGATAGCTATCGACGAGGCGTCGGCCAAAATCTCCGAAGGTCCCACCGACGACGCCGACGTCGATCTCGCGTTACCAATCTGGTCGGGAACTGTTCCCGCGCGACTCCAATTCTTGGCACCGATTGCGAGCGTCGACGGGGCCATGGCGAACGGTGATGTTCCGATTCCTAGGTCGGTGCGCCAGTTACTCCAATCAGAGCGTTGACCACCCTGGACGAACTGCGCGATCAAATTGGCGAAATTACTCCCGTCGACGATCGCGAGGAGGACTCGATCAAAGCGACGTTGGATCGTCTTGAGTGGTCTGGCGATCCTTACGACGAGCATAAAAATGATCATCACGTCACGGCGTCAGCCTTCGTCGTATCGTCGCTTGGCGTCATTCTTCACCGACATCGCCGACTCGGTATTTGGGTCCAGCCGGGCGGCCACGTTGATCCGTCCGAGAGTCCCACCGACGCCGCACAGCGTGAAACGCTCGAAGAGACCGGAATATCCGCCCAACACTTGACACCACCGCTGCTTTTTCACGTTGACGTTCATCCTGGACCACGCGGTCATACGCATTACGACCTGCGCTACGTNNCCCCCACCGGCGCTCGCCAAATTGGGCGATTGGTACACGGCGCGCGGCGTGAAAGACTTGCCCTCATGAGTGAGGCGAACGCGATTCGAGCCTTGATGGAAGCGGATCGTTGGATTGACCGCGTGACGTCCCAGCGCAATCACCTACCCGAAAAGGATGAACTCGTAGCCGTTGAGCGTGATCTTCGCGCGTCACTGCGGGCAATCCAAGAGACCCAAGCGTCGCTGGATCCGGTCAAACTCGCCTTCGACGACGCCGAACGGGAAGCCGAACGTTTGCGAAAGCGAGAGAGTGAGTTAGCACGCACGCTCGCCGCCTCCACCGCGAACGCACGCGAGCTCGAAGCGTTGCAAAAGGAAGTTGTGCACGTACGAGCGTTGCTCGCCGAGAGCGAGGATCGCGAACTCGAACT
>PKZI01000115.1 GCA_003133005.1 Acidimicrobiaceae bacterium
TACCACATCCACGCTTCGGGGTTGATGGGCTCACCCACCGTGCCGAGAAGTCGCAGGCTCGACAAGTCGTGCGACGCGGGAAATTCCTCGCCCCACTTCATCAACGTGCGAATGGTGGTCGGCGCGGTGTAGAGGATCGTCGCCTTGAACTGCTCGATGATCTTCCACCAGCGGTCCTTGCCGCCCGAGTCCGGTAGTCCTTCGTACATGATCTGGGTCACGCCGTTGATGAGTGGACCGTAGACGATGTAACTGTGACCCGTGATCCAACCAATGTCCGCCGCGGTCCAACAGACGTCGGTCTCGGGCTTCACGTCAAAGATGTTGTAGTGCGTGAAGGCCGCTTGGGTCAGGTACCCGCCCGTCGTATGAAAGATGCCCTTGGGCTTCGCGGTCGTGCCCGAGGTGTACATGATGAACATGGTTTGCTCCGCGGGAAAGTATTCCGCGACGTGCTCGGTCTTCTGTTTTTCTACGACGTCGTGCCACCAGTGGTCGCGACCCTCGACCCACTCCACGTCACCCCCAGTGCGTCGAACGACGAGCACGGCCTTGACGTTGGGGCACGACTTCAACGCCTCGTCGACCGCAGGCTTGAGAGGGCTCGCCGCGCCTCGGCGAAACGCGCCATCAGCGGTGACGACGAACTGACAGTCCGAGTCAAGAATGCGGCTCGAGAGCGCGTCGGCAGAGAAACCTCCAAAGACCACCGAGTGCACGGCGCCGAGACGTACGATCGCGAGCATTGTCACGACAGCCTCGGGAATCATTGGCATGTAAACCGCGACGCGGTCACCTTTCTTCACGCCGAGTTCAATTAATGCATTCGCCGCTTGGGCCACGAGCTTTTGCAGGTCCGAGTACGTGATCGTGCGCGTCTCGCCTTCGGCGTCGGCGACCCAGTAGTACGCGACCTTGTCGCCACGACCCTCGTCAACGTGACGGTCCACACAATTGACACTCGCGTTCAGTTCACCGTCACTAAACCATTTCGCGAACGGTAGATCCCATTCGAGCGTCTTAGTCGGTTCCTTGTGCCACACGAGTCGATCGGCCTGCTTGCGCCAGAACGCAATTGGATCGGCGTCGGCTTCGGCGTAAATCGATGGCTGCGCATTCGCTTGCTTCGCGAACGCTGCACTCGGAGCGAAACTTCGTGTCTCTTCCAGCCATGCTTCAAGTTTTGCTTCACTCATAATTTCCCCCAGCGCTCTTACGTTGACGCGGTCCCTCGCGTTAACGAACTACTTGTTTCGTTACTTCCTCGTGGCGCGACTCATAACACTCGCCACGCACCCATGTTGACAGTATCGTCACTCTCCCCCAAAACGTCAACAGCGCCCTTGCACGAGGCAGGGGCGCTGTTGACGTTTGGGTCCGAGGTTAAGACACCATTGCGCCTATATTAGCCTCGCGGACCAACCGGCAATACCACTCTCTTATGCGTGTCGTTAATCACCCCGGCCGCCGAGGCGTACCAGGCGAGTGCCGCGGTCAAGAGACCGAGCCAACCGCCAACCCTGGTCATGTCCGTGAAGCTGGAGCCGGTTCCCCAGGCACCAATCGTCAGGAAAATGAACGTCAGCGTCAGCGCGACGAAGACCAACAGAACAGCGCTGCTTGTACGAAGCGCTGCGATGGTCATGTACGCCGTGAAGATCGTCCAGCCCAATAGGTAAATCGCTGTGGTGTCGGCACCTCCAGGTACTGGACCACCCTTAATCAGTAACCAAAGACCGATCCAGAACGCGCCGTACGAGGTAAACGCAAGTGCACCAAAGGTGTTCTTACGAACAAATTCCCACATACCAGCGAGCAACTGGGCAAGGCCGCCGTAGACGAGCGCCAAAGCGAGGGCCGAAGCCACGCCTGCACCCTTCCACAAGTTGGCGTTCGCACTGCTAAGAGCGAACGTCGTCATTGCGAATCCCGCGAGTCCTAACGGACCCGGATCCGCGATACTGTGTTCAGCCATTTAATTCCCCCCAATTAAGGTTCATATCGAGCCGCCTCGATGGCGGCTCAGGTACGATTTAACACCCTTGTAATGTGGCGTGCCACGTTTTACTTGAGATTTTTCTGAAGGTATCTTCAAGACGCTTTTCTTACTGGTGAGTAAGTCAAAGCAAACTTGCGCGCGTCGGGTAAGAGTTTTCTCAGATGACGTAGCGTTCGAGGACTTTACGACGCGTCGNNCCGTCGAGAATCTTCTGCACGAGCGCAGATCCCACGATGACCCCGTCGCTCGTCGCAGCGGCCGCTCGCGCCTGGTCGGGCGTCGAGATACCAATTCCCACGTATGTGGGAATGTCACTCACCTCGCGAACACTTTGCACCACTCGAGCGGCTGCCCCCATGTCGTCGGCACGTCCCGTCACCGCCATGCGCGCCGAGGCGTAGCAAAATCCTTGGGTCACTTCTGTCACGAGTGCAACTCGTTGGGACGGTGTCGAGGGCGCCACCAAGAAAACGGTCGCGACGTCGCTTGCGTCCGCGGCGTCACGCCACGACTTTGATTCTTCAACCGCAAGATCGGGGATGATCGCGCCGGAGATTCCCGACTCGTGAAGCTTTCCCGCGACTCGCTCGAGGCCGTAATGCAATAAAAGGTTGTAATAGGTCATGACGACCAAGGGTACGGACGTTGAAATGTCCGCGAGGTCACTACAGACCGAGTCGATCGTCGTTCCCGCTGCCAGCGCGCGCAGCGATGCCTCTTGAATGACGACGCCGTCCATCATCGGATCGGAGAACGGTACGCCGATCTCAATTACGTCCGCGCCCGCGTGTGCGGCCGCTTCGACGTGGCGAACCCAGTCAGGTGTTGCGCCCGCGACGAAATACGGCACGAAGGCTTTCCTGCCCGACGCGCGCAGCTCGCGTAGCGACTTCTCGAGACTCTTCATTCGCTTCCTCGAAGGATCTCTCGCACCTGGGCCACGTCTTTGTCACCTCGACCCGAGAGGTTGAGCAACACGGTGCTTCCCTTGGGTATTGACTTACCGGCCTCTTGGAGAATCCACGCCACCGCGTGTGCAGTCTCGAGCGCGGGAATGATTCCCTCGAGCTCGCTCAACGCCTTGAGCGCGTCAAGGACATCCTCGTCGCCAATGGCGACGTACTCGGCACGACCAGTTGCGGCAAGATGTGCGTGCTCGGGACCGATACCCGGATAATCAAGTCCTGCCGATATGGAGTGTGCCTCTTCGATCTGTCCGAATTCGTCTTGAATCAGATACGACTTCATTCCGTGAAGGACGCCGGGTGAACCTGTGCCCACGGCACTTCCTCCGGCTGCCTCGACGCCAATGAGGCGCGCAGGTGAGTTCGCAAAACCGGCGAACACACCCGCGGCCTTCGAACCCCCACCGACGCATGCGACCACCAAGTCTGGATGTTCGATGCCGAGTTCGCGTAATTGGCTCGCGGCTTCACGACCAATGATCGATTGAAATTCGCGCACCAGCCAGGGAAACGGGTGCGGCCCCATGACCGAGCCAATGCAGTAGTGCGTGTCGTCAACGCACGTAACCCAGTCGCGCATCGCCTCGTTGACCGCGTCCTTGAGGGTGCGGCTGCCCGAAGTGACCGGTACGACTTTCGCGCCCAATAGCTCCATGCGAAACACATTGAGTACTTGACGCTCGGTGTCAACCTCACCCATGAAGACGGTGCACTCGAGTCCGAATCGCGCCGCCGCAGTCGCCGTCGCGACACCGTGTTGACCCGCGCCCGTCTCGGCGATCACGCGACTCTTGCCCATTCGTTTGGTGAGCAGTGTCTGTCCAATCACGTTGTTGATCTTGTGTGAACCCGTGTGCGCAAGGTCCTCGCGCTTGGCGAATAGTCGAAGCCCGAGTAGCTCGGAGAGTCGAGGCAAGGGGGTAATGGGCGTCGGACGACCGGCGAACTCGCGCAGGACTTGGTGGTACTCGTCAACGAACACCGGATCGCTCCACGCGTCGCGAAACGCGGCCTCGAGTTCGAGGCACGCGGGCATCAGCGCCTCGGGGACGTAGCGCCCACCAAATTCACCAAAGTGACCAAATTCGTCGGGCGCGGACATGAAGTCCCTCAGATCGGTCAACGTGATCCGCTCTCGTCATACGCACTCTGGGCCAACTTCACGAACGTCGTCATGCGATCGAAGTCCTTTCTTCGAGGTTCCGTCTCTACACCGGTCGCGACGTCGACGCCCCACGGACGGACTTGTTCAATGATCGCGGCCACGTTCTCACTCGAGAGGCCACCCGCGGCGATGAGAGGCGCCACGAACGTTCGTGTACCTAGATCGTCCCAAGAGTGTTCAACACCGCTCCCGGGTTCAATGCCGTCGACCAGCACAGCGTCCACCGTCGCGTCGTCGAACGACGAAAATTCCTCGGTACCCACTGAGAGCGCCTTAATGACACCAAGACCACGACGTCGCAGTTGCTCGAGCAGCGTGTCGTCCAACGGGCCGTGAATCTGCACCACGTCAATGCCCGTTGTCGACGCCGCCTCGAGGACAAATTCCGGATCGTTATCGCGAAAGACGCCGACGCGAATCAGTCCTTCGCTCGCCAAAGCAATCTCGCGCGCTTGGTCGACGTCGACGTGGCGCTTTGACGTCGCGAAATTTATGCCCACAGCGTCCGCCCCCGCGTCGCCTACAAGAACTGCATCCTGGACCGAGGTGACGCCGCAAATCTTGATGAAGTGGCCGCGCTGTGTGAACTCAACCACGGGGAACTCGCGGTACCGAAGCGAAGTCATGAACGAGGTCACTGGTGTCGGGGGTACGGACAAAAGCTTCACCCACGAGGACCGCATCGAAACCCGCTTGGGCCGCACGCACGACGGC
>PKZI01000190.1:0-5152 GCA_003133005.1 Acidimicrobiaceae bacterium
TTAAAGAAGTGAAGGCCGCACACGAGATCGGGCCGCGACGTCTCCATTGCCAAATCAATGACGGACAAAGTCGACGTGTTGGTCGCGAATATCGCGTCCTTATTCACTGATCGGTCCAGTTCGTTGAAGAGGGAACGTTTTATCGCGATGTCCTCGACGACGGTTTCGATGACGAGATCGCAATCGTGCAAGTCACTCATGGACGTCGTCGTGGTGATCCGTCCACGTAATTCATCGGCGTCGTGTGACGATAACTTTTGTTTCTCGACTTGCTTCGCGAGTGACTTCTCGACTCCGATGAGCAACGCGTCGCCCGCGGCCTCTGAACGCGTGCGTACGGTGACGAACGCTCCCGCTGATGCGCAAACTTCGGCAATGCCGCTGCCCATAATTCCCGATCCGAGAATCCCGACGTCCTTAAATGTCATGGTGCGAACTCTACAGTTCGGTTCGCGCGCAGCGGGGTGCGAGACTATTGGCGTGGAGCGTTCGATAGCCGCCGTGGGTTCTGTAGCCGCGTTTGCAACGTACTTGAGTGATCAGTCGCTTTCTGCGCGCACTCCCGGCGCCGACCTCGTTGTTCTGCCTACTGCGGCGGCATTTACTGGTATCGCCCAAGCCGCAGTGGGTGTCGCACGAGTCTGCGACGAGTTCAATGTGAAGGTCGAAGCCCTGATGGTGGGTGATCGAGCTTCGACGAGTGAGATCTATTTCGCGTCGCGAATTCTCGAGGCGACGATGGTCGTGCTCTGCGATGGGTCGTCGTTGCACGCGTTGTCGGTTTGGAGGGACTCGCCGGTGGGCGAAGCACTGGCGCGCACACGCCGGATTATCGCTATTGGAGCAAGCGCATCGGTACTTGGCGAGATCATGATCGATCCGCGCGGAGGTGCACCGACAGTCGGCCTTGGACTCTTCTCCGGCGTCGCCTTTTGCGCGCCCGCCGTCGAAGATCAACTACAGAGGACGCGTTCGTTGTTGGACGAGCAAACGGCCCTCGTCGTATTAGGCGCTCGAGGTGTGCTCACCTACGACAGCGGTGAGTGGCGAGTAGCCGTTGACGACGATGTTGTCGTGAGCCGCGGGCTTGACGTTACGGAACTCTAGGACTCGCTGATTGTGACCGATTCAATGACGACGCGCTCACTCGGTTTTCCTGACGACGAGCCGAGGTCGTTCACTGTTGCGACCACGTCGAGCCCCTTTACGACCTTGCCGAAGAGCGAATACAACGGTGGCAAGCGCACGCCGTCAGGTCCCGAGATGACAAAGAACTGCGAGCCGTTGGTGTTCGGTCCCGCATTGGCCATTGCGAGACTGCCAACTTCGTAGCGGCCAGCTTTGGGCAACTCATCGTCGAAACGGTAGCCGGGTCCACCGGCACCCGTTCCACCTGGGTCGCCACCTTGGAGGACGAACCCGGGGATTATTCGATGAAAGATGATGCCGTCGTAATAGTGCCAGCGCGAGAGATAGACGAAGTTGTTGACCGTCACGGGTGCAGCGAGCGCGTCAAGCACAATCTCGAGTGTGCCGTGTGAGGTGACCATCGTCGCCGTGTAGTTCTTGGACGGATCGATGACCATTGGCGGTACCGCGTCAAACTTCTGCTTCTTTTCACTCGAACCATCTGGATTGGGGACTGGACCACTCATGTTCTTTTCCTCGTTTCGTGACGTACTGCTTAAGGGTATTGGTGGGTTCGTCACGGAGTTCGCGACGACGTTGGGAGAATGCGGTGTCTAACTGACGCTAAGGAGATCAATGTCAAAGACCAGCGTGTCGTTCGCCGCAATTCCGCTGCCGGGTGACGATGAACCGTAACCGAGTGAGGGCGGAATGATGAGTTCGCGGCGTCCACCAGCGCGCATACCGATGACGCCCTTCTCCCAACCTTGAATGACGGTGCCCGCACCAAGTTTGAAGCTGAACGGCGAACTCGTCCACGAGGATTGGACGACCGCATGGGTCGAATAAGTCGCCAAGACGTATTGCACTTCGAGTGTCTTGCCATCGAGAGCTTCGGCACCCGTGCCTTTGATGAGGTCTTCGGCTTCGAGGACCTTGGGGGCCGCGGTCCTTGGCACGACGACCGTAGGAGCCACGCCGAACTTGCCAGCGGGTGACGGGTCGGGAATTGGCGCAACGCCGGCGACCGCACTCTCGCCGCTGGTTGCACCAGACGACGCCGTAGTTGTCGTCGTCGTGGGTGGCGTCGTAGTCGTGGTTGACGACGAGGACGTGGAAGTAGTCGTCGTGGTCGGAGCGGTCGTCGTAGTGGTCGGCGCAGTCGTCGTTGTTGCGCTCGCCGACGCGGTGGTCGTCGTGGTCGTCGTTGTTGTCGACTTACCCGAGAACAGAAGCGCACCCGTCGTAATCACTACTGCAGCGACGACGACGACGATGATGCCGCGGCGAAAGTTCTTGCGGCGCTTTGCGTCGCGCTGCATCTGCTCGAGTTTTGCCCGGCGTTGTGCTTTTTGTCGTTGTCGCTTGGAAGTAGCCATGGGGGCGACTTTACTAGAGGACGAGATGTGCTTCAGTGCCCTCAACTAACCTTGGTACTTATGGCACTCGTGGTGCAAAAGTACGGTGGAACGTCGGTGGGTGACGCCGAAAGAATTCGCGCCGTCGCTGATCATGTCGCTCGCACACGCGAAGAGGGTAATGACGTCGTCGTCGTCGTATCAGCGATGGGAAAATTCACCGACGAGTTGATACGCCTCGCTGACGATGTGTCACCGAGTCGCCCTCCTCGCGAACTCGACATGTTGCTCACCGCGGGCGAACGGATTTCCATGGCGCTCGTGAGCATGGCGCTTGGAGCGAGAGGCGTTGACTCCGCGTCCTTCACCGGATCCCAGGCGGGCATCATTACCGACACACACCACACTCGCGCCAAGATTCTCGAAATGCGTCCCGATCGAATCCGAGAGGCCCTCGACGCCGGGATTGTCCCGGTGGTCGCTGGATTCCAAGGTGTGTCGACAGAAAAGGACATCACGACGCTCGGTCGAGGAGGTTCGGATGTCACGGCGGTCGCTCTCGCGGCTGCGCTCAAAGCCGACGTGTGTGAGATCTACACCGACGTGACGGGAGTATTTTCAGCGGACCCTCGCGTGGTGGCCAAAGCACGTCGGCTCTCGAAAGTTTCGTTCGACGAGATGATGGAAATGGCCGAGACGGGCGGGCGGGTCTTGATGTTGCGCTCGGTGGAGTTCGCGCGCCGTCACGGCGTGCCGTTGCACGTCCGCTCAAGTTTTACCTGGGAACCAGGAACCTGGATTGTGGAGGAGGACCCCACTATGGAAGAAGCCGTTGTCTCGGCCGTCACCGACGACAAGTCCGAAGCGAAAGTAACCGTAGGCGGCGTACCCGACAAGCCAGGCATCGCGGCCAAGTTGTTCCGTGAACTCGCCAACGAGGGCATCAACGTCGACATGATCGTGCAGAACACTGGAGCAAATGGACTCACCGACATCTCGTTCACCGTCGCCACGACGGACCTTGAAGCGGCGAGTACGTGCTGTAACAAGGTGAAGACCGAAATTGGCGCAGAGAGTGTCACGACCGACGACAGCATTGGGCGCGTCTCTATCATCGGTGCTGGCATGAAGTCGAGTCCTGGTGTCACCGCTCTCATGTTCGAAACTCTTTTTGAACACGGCATCAATATTGAAATGATTTCGACGAGCTCGATTCGAATTTCGTGTGTGATCCGCTCTGACAAAGTGTCGGACGCGGTTCGCTACCTCCACACAGCTTTCGGACTCGACGCCGCGTCACTCTAGACTGTTCGTATGCGCGTAGCAATCGTCGGAGCATCCGGTCAGGTAGGAACGGTCATGCGCGCGATTCTTCGCGAACGCGGTTTTCCGGTCGATGAGATTCGCTTCTTTGGTTCATCGCGCTCCGCGGGCCAAACGCTCGATTGGAACGGTAGGTCCATCGAGATTGAAGATGCCGCGACGGCCGACTTCAGTGGTATAGAAATTGCGCTGGCGTCGTCAGGCGCTACGTCGTCGAAGATCCTTTCACCTCGGCTCGCGAGCGCCGGTGCTCTGGTCATTGACAATTCGTCAGCCTGGCGAATGGATCCCGACGTGCCTCTCGTCGTGCCTGAAGTGAACGCGCACGCGCTTCGTTCCATACCAAAGGGAATCGTCGCGAATCCCAACTGCACGACGATGGCCGCGATGCCGGTGCTCAAGCCACTTCATCTCGCGGCGGGACTTCGTTCGATGGTGATCTCCACCTATCAAGCTGTGAGCGGTGCGGGGCGCGAGGGAGTGGACGAACTCGCGACACAACTCGAGGCATTTCGTGACGTGGACGTGCGAGTCCTCACTTTCGACGGCGCGGCGTTTCCCATTGATCTCGGATTCAAGTTTCCCGCGACCATCGCGCACAACGTCGTTCCGATGGCGGGTTCCTTCGTCGATGACGGTTCGATGGAGACCGGTGAGGAGCAGAAGCTGCGTGACGAAAGTCGCAAGATTCTAGAGATCCCCGACCTGCTCGTCGACGGTACCTGTGTGCGAGTCCCGGTCTTCACCGGCCATTCGCTCTCGATCACCGCGAGCTTCGAGCACCCACTTTCGCCAGAGGACGCGACGAAGCTTTTGTTAGACGCACCGGGCGTGGTCGTTGACGCACTTCCCACGCCTCGGCTGGCTGCTGGCGAAGACCCGACGTACGTGGGACGGATCCGCCGGGCCGAGACGGTACAGAACGGACTCTCGCTGTTCTTGTGTGGGGACAATCTGCGAAAGGGTGCCGCTCTTAACGCGGTGCAAATCGCCGAGACTTGGATGACGCTTCGCTAATCAGCGCCGTCGCGTCCAACTTGGCGACGGGCCAAGTTGACGCAGTGGTCGCCAAAGCGCTCGTAGAAGCGTGCGAGCAGCGCCAATTCCACTGCGACGGGCAGTGTCATGGAACCCGAAGTCAGTTCGGCCGTGAGCGACACGTGTAGATCGTCAAGTTCGTCGTCGATGTCCTCGATCGCACCGACCGCTTCGAGTTTGCCGTCAATAATGACGTCGGTCGCCTCGCGCCATATCATCGACGCCACTTCGCCCATTCGTTCCACTAGACCGCGACTTCGCGGCGACATTTCGTTCCCGAGTCCGCGCGCCGCGCGCCGCGCCGC
>PKZI01000190.1:5166-5623 GCA_003133005.1 Acidimicrobiaceae bacterium
GCCAGTTCGCGGTCGCCGGCGAGTAATGCGTGGGTCGCTTCGGCTATTGCCTCGCCCACGAGGGCGAAGATCTGGACAACTTTCTGGCGCAGTTCGGGCGAGAGGCTCTCTTCGGGGGTTTGGGACTCCGAAGAAGGGGTAGAGGAACCAAAAAGCCGGTACATGGTGCAAGGCTACTGGTACGTGACACCTCTTCTCTAGGGTGAGGTCGTCGAGTGAAAGGGCAGTTCGATGGTGGGAATTCTTGGTGGTCTCGCGGGATTGATCATTGGCGCACTCGTCGTAGCGCTGATTGGCACCGCGCGAACGAGGTCGCTGCGTGACGAACGTTCTCGGGCGCTCCAGGACGTTGCGGTGCGTGACGCGCAACTACAGAGCGTGAATGAAACTCTCGAACGTGAGCGAGAGGAGAATCAGCTCAATGGTGAGAAAATGGGTGTGTTGTTCGAGAACCTTT
>PKZI01000050.1 GCA_003133005.1 Acidimicrobiaceae bacterium
GTTCACCGGTGAACCGTGCGTTTGGACAATGAACACGTGTGCGCCACGAATGGATTCGTCGAAACGACAGTGGATCTCGCCGTTCGCGAACTCCCGCACGTTGGCCTCGGTGAGATCGATGCCGAGTTGCTTGGCGATGTCTTGGGCCAGTTCGGGGTGGCACGTCCCGGTCACGAGCACGAGGCGGCGCTTTGCGAGAGACTCCACCGCGCCAGCGTACAAGGTTAGGGGCGACTTTTTCTCTAGAGATAATGGAAAGGCGCGACAACTTCACCTGGCGCAACTTTGGCGCCCGATCGCAGTACCGCGTAGGAACCAACCTGTGCTCCCTCGCCCACGTGCGCGCCGGTCGCCTCAACACTTCCCACGACCGCGCCTTCACCCACGTGCGAGTCGGTCAAAAAAGCGTACGGACCCACTTGGGCGCCACGCTCAATAACGCAGCGGCCCTTCAATATCGTGCCGGGCAGTAGCGACACATCCGCTTCAATCACCACATCCGCGTCGATGTAGGTGTTCGACGGGTCCCACAACGTCACACCACTCATCATCCAACGCTCATTTATTCGCCGTCGCAACACTGACTCGGCATCGGCAAGTTGCGCGCGATCGTTCACTCCCGCGGCCTCGGCCGGATCCCTCAGCAGCAACGCACTCGTCACGTGCCCGGTGTCGTGCAGTTCCGCCGCCAGATCAGTCAGGTAGAACTCGTTTTGCGAGTTCTGTCGGCCAATGCGGCGAAGCGCCGGCCCCAGCAGGCTCTCGCGCACGACCATGATCGACGTGTTCACTTCGTTGATGGCCCGCTCCTCATCGGAGGCGTCACGCTCTTCGACGATGCGCGCGACCGAACCATCTTTGGCGCGAATCACCCGGCCGTAGCCATAGGGATCGTCAAGGATCGCGCTAAGGATCGTCAAAGCTGCTCCGCTCGCCCAGTGATGCGCGAGGAGTTCGGCGATGGTTTCGTGTCGAAGTAGCGGCGTGTCGCCCGGCACGATGAGAACATCCCCGTCCGTGTCACCAATCTCGTTGGTGACCGCGGACATCGCCACCGAGACCGCGTGACCGGTGCCCAGTTGTTCGGACTGTTCGACAAAGGTGAGATGCGCGTCGTCGCGAGCGCGCTGCTTGAGCGACGTCTCGACCCACGTACCCGCGTGACCAACCACCACCACCGTCGCGACTACTTCCTCGTGCGCCACTGCGTCAAGAACGTACAGCACCATTGGGCGACCGCACAGGTGGTGCAACGGTTTTGGTCGCAATGAACGCATCCTCGTTCCCTCGCCGGCGGCAAGAATCACGACACAAGTAGGACGGCTCATCTCATCATCTTTACCACCTTGGCCTACGCTTTATGACGTGAGTGGTACTTCATACGACGAATTTTCACTTTTTCACGAGAATCTCGCCGAATGGAACCTTGACGTACCGATTCCCCACGTGCGGCGGTTCTACGTCGCCGTCGACGGCCTTCGTCAATTAAGTGGTCTCGCGTGGGGCGACGCCACACCGCAAATGACTCTCGTGCACGGCGGCGCACAAAATGCCCACACGTTCGACACCGTCGCACTCGCGCTACAACGACCACTACTCGCCCTTGATCTTCCTGGCCACGGACACTCCGACGCCTCACCATTCGGCTCGTCGGCGATTTTGAGTCACGCGCGCGATGTCGCGAGCGCGCTCGAACAACTGAACCCCGGCCCGCACGCGCTCGTGGGCATGTCCCTCGGTGGTCTCGTGTCGCTCGTCGTCGCGAGCGAGCGACCAGACCTCGTGAGTTCGTTGACGCTCATCGACATCACGCCCGGAGTGAATTCGCAGAAAGCAAAACACATCACGGACTTCGTCAACGGCCCCGCGACGTTCGATAGTTTTGACGCGCTGCTCGCACGTACCGTCGAACACAATCCCACGCGATCAGTCTCTTCGCTGCGCCGCGGCATCTTGCACAACGCGATTGAACAGACTGACGGCACGTGGGTCTGGCGACACCAGCGCCACCCCGCCGCCGCGTTCGTCGCTCCCGACACGGGCAACCTCTGGGAACGATTCGACGTGTTGACAATGCCCGTCACCCTGCTACGCGCCATGGGCTCAGGCTCAGTCGTGGACAACGAGGACGTCGCTGAGCTGCTTCGTCGTCACCCCGACGCGCACGTCGTGCGGGTCCAGAATTCGGGACACTCGATCCAAGGTGACCAGCCCGTCGAGCTCGCAGCCCTCTTGAACCGCTATGCGACCTAAACTTTATGGCTGGCGGGGGAGGGCTCGAACCTCCAACCTACGGATTCAAAGTCCGGCGTTCTGCCAATTGAACTACCCGCCACTGCATGTACCGTAACAATCTTCACAGATTCTTAGCGAATGACTGGAGAAGGTTAATGACCAACAGCAACACTAGAGCCTGTACCACAAACCTCAGAAAGCCGTACCGTGTCTAGCGTCCAGTCCCCCACCTCCTACATTGCCATCGTCGATGACGACGGCGCAATCCGCACCGCGCTCGGGCGAGCACTACGCATGGAGAACTACGACGTAGAACTCTTCGAGGACGGCACGAGCGCGCTCAAATCAATTCAGTTACGGGCCCCCGATGCCATTGTCCTCGACCTACAGTTACCCGACATCGACGGCCTCGAGATTTGTCGGCGAATTCGTCGTGCGGGTGACGCGACTCCCATATTGATGTTGACGGCGCGTGATGCCGTGAACGACCGCGTCGAGGGACTCGACGTCGGCGCGGACGATTACTTGGTCAAACCCTTCGACCTCGCCGAGTTGCTCGCGCGTCTTCGCGCACTCCTTCGACGCAGCAGCGTGGCCGAGGGCGATGAGACCGTGCTTCGTTTCGAGGACCTCACCCTTAATCCCCAGACCCGCGAGGTGCTTCGAGGCGCACGTCTGATCGAACTCACGAAGATAGAGTTCGATCTCCTCGAACTTTTTCTCCAACACCCTCGACAGGTCCTTACGCGCGACCAGATTCTTGATCTGGTGTGGGGTTACAACTTTGACTCAGGCACGAATTCGCTCGCGGTTTATATTGGCTACTTGCGACCAAAACTGGAAGAAAAGGAAGAAGCTCGTCTGATTCAGACAGTACGTGGAGTTGGTTACGCGCTTCGCACGTCGTGACGTTTCGTAGCCGCGTCATCACCGCCACCGTTGCCGCGGCGGCATTGGCGGTGGTGCTCGCGTGCGTGGCTTCGTTCATCACCACACGAAGTGCTCTCTTTAACGCCGTCGATCAATCACTACTGCAGTCCTCACAAGGACCTGTTGGCATTCACGATGCCGATTCGAGCATCACTGGCTCTTTCACCGAGCTCGTGCTCGCGAGTGGCGACACGGTGCCAACCACGGGTGTGCCAATTGATTCCGTCATCCGTGACTACGCCAGAGGAAAGACCGGTCACTTCTTGCGCACTGTTCAAATTGGCGATCAGTCGTATCGCGAGCTCATTGTTGGCTTACCCGCGAATTCCGTCGTAACGGGAAATGAATGTGCGACGGGTCTTTGCCAAGTGAGTACCACCTCCGCGCAACTGTTTGTCGTGAACGTGACCGGTCAGGAGAATGAGCTTCGTAGTCTCGTGCGCACACTCCTGCTCGTAGCCGCTGGAGGTCTCCTGCTCGCCCTCGCACTCGGCTGGCTGCTCGCGCGCGCCGCGTTGCGACCCCTCGAAGACGTCACCAACGAGATTGAGACCGTCACCGAAACCAACAACATGCGCTACCGGATCGAAGAAGGCGACGCCGACGAACTGGGTCGGCTTCGTCGAGTTTTCAACCGACTCTTGAGTTCGGTCGACAGCAGCCAGACGCTTCAACGACAACTCGTTCTCGACGCGAGCCACGAATTACGTACGCCTCTTACCTCGCTTCGCACCAATGCCCAGGTTTTGTCGCGCGCCAAAGAGCTCAGCACCGAGGACCTCACTCAACTGACGAACGACATGGTCACCCAAGTCGACGAACTCGCGTCGCTCGTCACTGACCTAGGAGAACTCGCGCGTGGCGAACGAAGTGAGGGCGCGGTCGAACAACTCCGCCTCGACGAGTGCGTCGATGAGTGCGTTGATACCGCGCGCACGTACGCGCGCATAAAGGACGTCACCATTGACTCACACGTCGAAGCCTTCACACTTGACGGGCGCCGCGACCGATTGATTCGCGCCATCTCGAATCTGCTCACGAACGCGGTCAAGTTCACGCCGCGCGGTGGTCGCATCGTTGTCATCTCTTCGTCAGGAACGGTGACGGTGAGTGACAGCGGACCAGGGATCAGCGAAGACGATATTCCTTTCGTGTTTGACCGCTTTTGGCGCTCCGCGTCGTCGCGTGCGTTACCCGGTTCAGGCCTCGGACTTTCGATTGTGGCCCAAGTAGTCGCTGAATTTAACGGGATGGTCACCGTTGACCGTGACCCGGAACTCGGCGGCGCGCGTTTTACGATGACGTTGTTGTCGAGCGAAGATGAAGAGTCGGATTAAACGATTCTTTTTCGTTTCTTAACATTGCACTGCATTCTCATTAGTTGCCGCTTTTAGGCTTGGAGCCTAAGAATCTATGACTCCACACCAGCGAACCCCCCATCAACGAGACCGGCGTTTCGCCCGCGTTCGACACTTGACGCAGACGATCTTTGTGAGCTCGAGTCTGGTCGCGGTCGCCTTTGTCCTTTACGCCGCGAGCATCGCGAAGCCCGCGACACATACGACCGTCGTGGCACCAACAACGTCGACGACCGGCGCCGGATCAACGACGACGAGTACCACGGACACGACGACTACCACTGAAGGTGATTCCACGTCTGGATCCGGGTCTGGCTCGGGTTCGTCAACTACTCCCACCACCACCGCGACGAGCACCACGACCTACACTCCGCCGAAAGCGGCGCCGACAACCACGACGACCACGTGCACGACGACACCGTCGGGAACGACGTCGTGTTACTAAGTCCATGACGAATTTCTCGGTCTGGGGACTCAGCGGTACGCTTTCGACCCAGTTCGACGAGCACGCTTCGTTCGCCCAGGAACGGCTCTGTCACTGGATTAAGCAGTTCGACGACGCGTGCAACCGCTTTCGACCCGAGAGCGAGATCAGTCGACTCAATGCACACCCCGGCGAGTCCATCGAGGTGAGCGACACGTTCGCGCGCTGTCTCGAGGCGGCGCTACAAAGCGCGCTTCTCACCAACGGACTCTGCGATCCAACCGTGCTCGAAGCATTGCTCGCGCTGGGCTACGACCGCGATTATGACGAAGTGCGCCACGAGGTAGTGACAACGCGCGCTTCGCATCGCGCGCCCGGGATCGAGGCCATTGACTTTAACCATGAAGGACAATCAGTGACGTTGCGCGCCGGCTGTTCGCTCGACCTTGGTGCGAGTGCAAAGGCGCTGCTCGCGGACGTGGTCGCCGATGAACTCGCGAGTTTTGGGGGCGTCGTCGTCGAGATTGGCGGCGACGTGGCCCTTCGAGGTCGCGGACCAACGGGACCTTGGGTCGTTGGTGTGTCGGACCAGCTGACGATACGCGGCGACGAACCACGCGTGAGCCAAGACGGCGGCGGCATCGCCACGTCGTCGACGACCACACGCGTGTGGCGAAGTCGTGACGCCACGCTCAATCACATCATCGATCCGCGAACGGGCCAGTGCGCGAATGGTCCTTACGCAACGGCGACCGTCAGTGCCTCGAGTTGCGTGAGCGCGAATGCGTTCGCGACGGCGGCGTTGCTCTGGGGAGAGGACGCGAGTTATCACATTGCCCAAGCGGGATGGTCCGCACGGTTGGTTCGTCACGACGGCCACGTGGAATTTGTCGGCGGTTGGCCCGAGGAAGAGAAGAGCGCATGATCGCTCTCACCACTCCTTACCTTTGGTACACGACGCGAGCAACCGGTCTCGTGGCGCTGATCCTGTTCACGGCGGTCGTGTCCCTCGGCACACTCGTGGCCAACCGCATTGGCGGCACCACGGTCGGCCGCTTTGAGATCAATGAACTGCACCGCTCACTTTCAATGGTGGCGGTGGTGTTCCTCGTCATTCACATCGTGACGACGATTCTTGACAGTTACGTCTCGACGGGCATTCTCTCAGCGTTCATCCCTATGACGTCGGCGTACAAACGACTCGCCGTCGCCTTTGGCGCGGTCGCCTTTGACCTGATCCTCGCGGTGTGGATTTCAAGTCTCTTGAAATTACGGATCAAGAACTCGTCGTGGCGCTTCATCCACTGGTTCAGCTGGATCGCCGTCAGTACCGCCATCGTGCACGGCTACCTGTCGGGTACCGACGCGCGCAAGGGTATTGGTCTCGCGGTCGTTGTCGCCTGCACCGCGGTGACCCTCGCCGCCGCCGTGTGGCGATTCTTCGGGAGGCCAACCAGGGCCGCCGGTCGCACGGCGCTTTCACCCCTCGCCCAAAGCGTGGCGTCGGTCTCCACGACGCCGTCACCGCAGCGCTCGGGTACGTCGCGCCCCTCGACGCAGCGCCCGACGAACAAACCCTTCGCTTCGAGCCAGCGACCGAATACGAAACGAGGTCGCTAAATGCAACGCAACGCCCTGCCACGTCTTATGCACGCGGCCTCGACGCGACCCCTCAGCCTCGTCCAGCATGAAGAGGTCTTCGCCACGACGCAACGCCCCGCGTCGCTCATCGACGAACTCGATGCGTCGGGACTGACGGGTCGCGGCGGCGCAGGATTTCCCACCGCCATAAAGGCGCGACTGATCCGCGAGCAGCGTGGACACAAGTTCGTCGTCGTCAACGCCATGGAAGGTGAACCGGCCTCGCACAAGGACCAGACGATGCTCAGCACGCATCCGCAACTCGTGCTCGACGGTGCGGAATATCTCGCTGCAATCATCGGGGCTAAGGACGTCGCGGTGTGCGTCGCGCGCGACAATCCCACGATCGTCAACCACATGGAACGCGCTATCCATGAACGATCTCGTCGTAGTCTGCGTGGACCCAAACTCGAATTGCACACCCCGCCGTGGCGTTATGTCGCGGGAGAAGAGTCCGCCCTCGTGCATTGGCTCGACGACAACGAATCGTTGCCGCAGTTTCGCGTCTCTCGACCGCACGTGCTTCGAATTGGCCACGCGCCAGTTCTGGTCGATAACGCCGAGACGTGCGCCAACGTAGGACTCATTGGTCGCTTCGGCGCCGAGTGGTACCGGGGTCTCGGCACCAGCAAGAGTCCCGGGAGCGCCCTCGTCTCAGTGACGGGCGCGGTTCGTCATCCAATCGTTCTCGAAGTCTCGCTGGGCACACCGTTACGCGAGATACTCGCCTCCGCGGAAGCTGACACCAATCCCCAAGCCGTACTTCTTGGTGGTTACGGTGGATCGTGGCTGGCGGGCGAACATCTCGATCTCGGTTACTGCAACGAAGAACTCGGTCTTCACGGCGTCGTCACCGGTGCCGGGGTGATCGTGGTACTTCCGCGCAACGCGTGTGGCGTGGTCGAGACCTGGCGCGTCGTGCGCTGGATGGCCAACGAGAGCGCGCGACAATGCGGACCGTGCGCCTTTGGTCTGCCCGCGCTGGGCGAAGATCTCAAGCACCTCTCCACTGCCTCTCGCGACCCCTTGGGCGCCTTCAAACGACTCGAGGAGCGCTTGGGTGAAATCGACGGTCGCGGCGCGTGCCGACACCCCGACGGTGTCGTTCGTTTCGTCCGATCGGCGCTGTCGGTGTTTGAACACGACTTCAACAATCACGCGCACGCGCACGCTTGCGCGGCATCGAGGGCGACGACGCACTACGCAAGCGTGCCGCACCTTGAGCGCGAGGAAGAACTCGTATGGGAGTGAGACGTCGTTCGGGTTCATTCATCCTCCAGGTGAATCCAATACTTTGTGACGGCTTCGGTCACTGCGGAGAACTCGCCCCCGAACTCGTCACGATGGACGAGTGGGGTTACCCGATCATCACCGCGGAACCCACTCCCTACAACGACGCGCGAGTCCACGAATCGGCCCGCTACGCCGAACGCGGGTGTCCACGCCAGGCGCTTCGGATTCGTCGCGTCAGCGACTGATCGGCACTTCTTCCACAAATGGACTGCGGCGCGACGCAGTTGGCGAGTTAGGCTCCGAGCGAGTCGACGAGCGAACCACGATGAGGTGTCATGAAACTCCTTCTCACTTCTGCTGGCGTAAAGAACGCCAGTATCCGCAATGCGCTGGTCGAACTCCTCGGCAAGCCAATCGAGGAGTCGAACGCTCTGTGCATCCCCACCGCGGTCTACGCCAATCGCCGTGGACCGAGTTCGGCGTGGCGATTCATCACCGGTCATGCCTCTACTCCGATGGTCGAATTGGGCTGGAAGTCCATGGGCGTGCTCGAACTCAGCGCACTCGCGAGCATCGATGCCGAGCAATGGGTGCCTCTGGTGCGCGAAACCGACGCCTTGCTGGTGAACGGCGGTGACGCGTTGTATCTGTGCCACTGGATGCGCGAGTCGGGACTGGCGGACCTCTTGTCTTCGTTGGACGGGACCGTCTACGTGGGACTAAGTGCGGGGAGCATGGTGTTGACACCGCGAATCGGGGCGGACTTCGTGGGCTGGAAGTCACCCACCGGTAGCGACGCCACGCTGGGGGTAGTGCACTTCTCGATCTTTCCGCACCTGGACCACGAGGACCTTCCGGAGAATTCCATGGCGGATGCAGAAAAATGGGCCATCGAGATCGCGGGTCCGTCTTACGCAATTGACGATCAGACCGCGCTCAAGGTGCTGGGCGACACCGTCGAGGTCGTGTCCGAGGGGCACTGGAAGTACTTCGCCCCTTAGTCCCGTGGACCATTGAGCGCGTTCGCCATTCGCACGTGCCAGCCACGTACGTTGGCCGGGCGTCCGCCGACACCTAAATCCAAGGTCAGCACCATCAATTTTGGACTGAATTACCCATCTAGTAGTGTTCAACAGGCCATGGGTTCACTAATTAAGAAGCGCCGAAAGCGCATGCGAAAAAAGAAGCACAAGAAGATGTTGAAGCGAACTCGCTTCCAGCGTCGCGCTGCCGGCAAATAGTCGTTCGACGCTATCGAGGCGTCGTCACACTCTGGCGAAAACGTACGGGTCCCTCAGGTCCGGTCAACTCGCCTTCGCCTTCAAGTCCGTCAATGTGCGCGGGTATGAACATCGTCGAACCAGACCCCGCGACGTGAACCCCGTCCCCGTAGGTGGCGCGCAACCATTGAAGGGTCGATCGCAGTCGCGGCTCGACGACACACGCCGCCTCCTCGAGATGATTGGGACCGTGGCGTGGCGCTCCGCTCTCGTCAAGTTCGTCGAGGGCGCGATAACACTCGCGCGTGCTCAACGAAAAATTCGGCATGAAGAGCGTCACGCGGCGCTGCTCGAAATCGAGTGGCGTCACACGCTCGCCCACGCCTTCGACCATCGCGCGTCCGCCTCGTTGACAGAAGGGCACGTCGCTTCCGAGTGCGAGTGCGCTCTCATCACTCACGCCGCCGAAGTGGCGAAGAATCGCCGCGGCGTCCGCACTTCCACCGCCGAGACCTCCGCCCACCGGAATGTGCTTCTCGATGACGACGCCCGCGTGACGATTGAGCAACGCGAGCGCGCGAGCGACGAGATTGCTCGCATCGAGCGGCACCGCACCACCGCGGCTGAGTTCGATGTAGTCCTCGTCGGCGTCGACCCACAGACGATCGAAGAAATCGATGGTGGTCATCTCGCTGCGCAACTCGTGCAAGCCGTCCGCGCGCACGCCGACGATCTCGAGAGTCCACGTGAGTTTGGCGGGCGCGAGAAGTTCGATCACCTGCTCGCCGCCAGACGTGCGAACTCCTCGAGCGTCAACTCCTCGGGTCGCCGCGTTGCCTGCACGTCGGCGCGCTCGAAGACCCCGTCGCTTGCCCAGCCCGCGAGCGAACGTCGCAACATCTTGCGACGTTGGGCGAACGAAGTTCGAATCACCTCAAACAATGCCGCTTCACTTACGAGCGCCGGGTCAATACGCGGGGCGGGACGACGGGTTATTTCGACGAGCGCGGACTCGACATTGGGTTTGGGGTAAAAGACGTTCGCGCTTACTTTGCCGACGACTCGCGCGTCCGCGAAGTACTGCACGCGCAGCGACGCCGCCCCGTAGGCGTCGTCACCGGCCTGTGCGGCGAATCGCTCGCCGACCTCTTTTTGCAC
>PKZI01000095.1 GCA_003133005.1 Acidimicrobiaceae bacterium
TTGGAGAGCGGCTCGTCCATCAAGAAGACCTTCGGCTCTCGAACAATCGCGCGACCCATGGCGACACGCTGACGCTGACCACCCGAGAGCTGACCCGGTTTTCGATCAATCCACTCGGTCAGTCCAAGGATCGCCGCTGTCTCGTGCACCTTCTTTTCGACTTCCGCTTTCGGCGTGTGCTTCATCTTGAGGGCGAAACCAATGTTCTCACCTACCGTCATGTGCGGATAGAGCGCGTAGTTCTGAAAGACCATCGCGATGTCGCGATCTCGAGGCGACACGTCGTTCACGACCTCGCCATTAATACGTACGATGCCGCTCGAGATCTCTTCGAGACCTGCGACCATCCTCATTGCCGTGGTCTTGCCGCACCCTGAGGGGCCGACCAAGATCATGAACTCGCCGTCGGCAACTTCGAGGTCGAACTCATGAACGGCTTCGTAGCCATTCGGGTAGACCTTCGTGAGTTTCTCAAGTGAGACGGGGGCCATCGGCATTTCCTTTCAAACGATTCTCCATGACGAACGTCAGGAGCTGGGCAGGGTCGTTGCGTCGCACGTGGTTCACTACTCTTTGGTCGCGCCCGCGAGCAGTCCCGACACGAGTGAACGCTGCGCGAAAAGAAACACGATCATGACCGGTGCCATGGCGACGATCGTGGCGACGGCGAGCTCGGGACGGTAAATAGGGACCTGGCCACCTTGTCCGGGGTTGAACGCGGGTGTCGCCGAGAGCAAGTCTTGGAGTCCAATGGGCAGTGGATAGTTCGTGCTGTTGGGCAGCATTACGAACGGGAGAAAGAAGTTGTTCCAGTTCGCGACGAACGCGAAGAACGTCACGAGGGCAATGATCGGCCGCGCCAGCGGGAGCGCGATCCGACGAAAGACGTCCCATTCGTTGCAGCCATCGATTCGCGCCGCCGCGAGGAGATCCTTCGGCACCGACGATGAGTAGAAGATGTACGCCAGGTAGACGCCGAAGGGGAAGAAGGAAAACGGGAGGATTACCGAAAGCGGCGTGCCCACCGCGTGGACCGCGTTCGCCTCGAGAAAGAGCGGCAAGACGAGCGCGGTGGCGGGCATGATCATGACGAACAAAGTGATGCCGAGCAACGTCCGTCTCGCGAAGAATTGCGTGTGGGCGAGTCCGTAGCCCGCGGGGATCGAACAGATGAGCGCGATCACGATGCCGCCAAAGGAATAGATGGCGGAGTTCTTCAGCCAGTTGAGCAGTGCGTAGTCCTCGAACGTGAACATCACGTGCACTGCGTGCGCGAGATTCGCAAACGTCCCGAAGGCGAAAGGATTCTCGAAGACCAGTTGGTGGTCGGTCTTGAAGGGGGAGAAGAGAAGCCAAATGACGGGCACGACGAAGAATGCCGTGAAGGCTAACAACACGATGTAGATGACCGCGCGAGACCAAACTCGGTTGAAGAATCGCATTGTTACTCCACCTCAAAAAGTTTTGTTCGAAAGACGAGCACCGCCGCGCACATCAGTCCAATGACCAGAAGGTCCACCGAGATGGCGGCGGCGTAGTTGAAGTTGTTGTCTTGAAACGCGAAGTAGTACGCCAATTCGTTGGGTGACCACGTGGGACTGATCAAGCCGAGACTCGCTTCACCGACGAGTTGGGGTTCGACGAACAACTGCGTGCCCGCGGCGAAGGCCAGGATCAACATGAACGTGATCCATTTCTTTATGAGCGGCAATTTGATACGAACGGCGGTCTGGATGGCTCCCGCGCCATCGAGTTGTGCCGCCTCGATGAGTTCGTTGGGAATGTTGTTGAGCGCGCCGTAGGTGACGACGATCCAGCCTCCCGCGCCCGCCCAGAACGCGATGATCGCGAAGATGAGGGGTAGGTGGCTCGGGAGGATGGTCTGTCCCAGGTTCTTGAAATCGAAGATGCTTAGAAAAAGTCGCCAGGGGCTCACCGTCGGGTCGAGCATGAACAGCCATACGAGGACACTCGCGGCACCCGCCAACGCGCCCGGTAAGTAGAAAATGAATCGAAACGCGGCGCTGACTTTGCGCGCGATGCTGTGCAACATGAGGGCGAGTCCGAGCACGATGACCAAGAGCGAGCCCAACCAAATAAGGAGATACTTGCCGATGTTCTCAAACGCGGGCAGGAACCGGAAGTCTTCACCGGTCTTAATGAAGTTGGTGAGTCCGGCGAAATGGCCACCAGTTCCGCTGAACGCGAGTGTGATCGCGTAGATCGCAGGAACGACGCCAAAAAGAATTAGAAGAATGAAGTAGCCGGATACGAAGGCGTACCCGGCTACCCCATTCTTCCTTTTACGTCGTAGTCGTGAATTCGATGAAGCGGTCGTGCTGAGAGGGGTTGAGGCATCTTCGGACACGACCGACTTCATTGAATCTTCCTACTACTACGGGTTGGTGACGACGGTGTAACCGTCGCTCTGGGCATAATCCGCCAATTGCGACGCGAAGCTCGCAAGTTGCGAGGTCATTGTTTGGCCCGAGTTCAACCCGGTCACGACCGTGCTGCCAAAGACCGAGTCCGTGCTCCACGGCACCGGGGACCAACCCGACCACACTTCGGTTGCCGCTTGGGCAAACACCGGTGCGATCTGGTTCGAGTAAAGACCCGAGGCCTGTTGTCCAGCGACCCACTTGCTCTCATCGGCGACGTACGCGGGGTATCCAGGCGAGATGCCCTGGCTGCCGTAGTTCGTCGAGAGCCATGTCAAAATCGAGGCCGCCAGTGTCTTGGTCGCGCCTGAGACGTGTGAGGACATGAACCATAGTCCGCCACCCACTTCACCGGTCACGGCCGCGCCGCTTCCCCAACTCAACGGATGCGCCACGGCGAGGTCACCCTTCGTGACGATTCCCGGGAAGAGGTACTGGCCGTACCAAGCCGGACCCACCATCATCAGGATCTTGTTGTTGTACGTCGTACCAAAGGTCGACGAGAAAACACTGTCGGTGGTGACTGCCCCATCCTTGATGAGTGGGTCAATCAACTGCGTCGCGCGCGTGCAGTTGGGGTCGGCACCGTTGATGTCAATGGTGTCGGCCTTGATGACGTCGTCCACGTGGCACTCACTGGGCCAGAGGTAGATGTCGTCATC
>PKZI01000245.1 GCA_003133005.1 Acidimicrobiaceae bacterium
GGACGACGCGCGGCGCACCCTGGCCGACAAAAGATGCCCGTCGAAGTGACGGCATACACGAAGACGCCGAGGGACTCGTCATCACGGTCCAACACGGCTGCCCAACGTACGTCATCCAAGGTGTCCATATGGAGTAATTTACGGACTCCTCAGCGNNATCGACAGCCCTCTACGAACGACGAACCTCGAAGAACGAACTAAGCAGCTTTCGCGACTCCGCTACGCGAACGTCGTAGGTCAGTTCCACCTCATGCAGTAATCGGGGATCTGAGAGAACGTTGTAGCGCGAACCAACTGCTCCTGCTTTCTCGTCCATCGCGCCAATCACCAGACGTTCCACCCGCGCATTGAGCAGGGCGCCGGCACACATGACGCATGGTTCCAGCGTCACGTAGATTGTCGCTCCATCCAAACGCCAACCCGGTCGATTCGACACCGCGTCGCGCAGCGCCACTATCTCAGCGTGAGCGGTCGGATCACCATCGATTTCGCGACGATTCTCGCCAATCCCGAGAACTTCACCGCCGAGCACCACCACACACCCGACCGGCACGTCATTGTGTCCTTGCGCCTCACGTGCCTTCGCGAGGGCCATGTCCATGAACTTCTCGTCGTCCACGGCATTGTCGTCTCTGTCCATTTTGACGAGCGTAGGGCTTGGTGATGCACATTCCGATCAGTAGTTTGAACGTGCCATGACGAAACTCGAAAAAAGTAACCTCACAACGGCGCAGTAGACTCGACGCCGGAGGGGTGCGAGAGCGGCCGAATCGGGCAGTCTCGAAAACTGCTGTGTCTCCGGGCACCGTGGGTTCAAATCCCACCTCCTCCGCCAGCGAGAAACGGGTGACGAGAGTCGCCCGTTTTTTGTTTTTCCGATACGAATGATGTGCGAACTACGATGGGATGGTGCGGTCAAGTTCGCACGACTTCTAGGAGATCATTATGGTTTCGTCAGTCGAGTCCTCAGTCGGCACCCAGCGCAAGCTCGTCACGGAAATTCCCGGGCCCAAGTCACGTGCGCTCCATGAACGCCGAAAGGCAGTGGTGAGCGCGGGTCTCACCAACGGCTTCCCCATATATATTGAGCGCGCCGAAGGCGCGATTCTCGTCGACGTGGACGGCAACCGCGTCTTGGACCTTGGTTCGGGAATCGCGGTGACGACGATTGGCCACGCGGTACCCGAACTGATTGACGCTGTCAGCAATCAGGTCGCCGCGTTTACACACACCTGTTTCATGGTCACGCCCTACGAAAGCTACGTTGAGGTGTGCGAAGAGCTCGCCAAAGTGACGCCCGGTACGCACGCCAAGACCTCGGCGCTCTTCAACTCTGGCTCCGAGGCCGTTGAAAACGCCGTGAAGATCGCACGGCTCGCTACCGGTCGACAGGCAATCGTTGTGTTCGACCACGCGTATCACGGACGAACGAACTTGACCTTGGCACTCACGGCGAAGAACATGCCCTATAAGGACCGTTTCGGGCCCTTTGCTCCCGAGGTCTACCGCGTTCCGATGAGCTATCCCTACCACGACGAACTTTCGGGCGCCGACGCGGCAGCTCTCGCCATCAAGATGATTGAGACCCAAGTCGGGGCGACCAACGTTGCCGCGCTGCTGATCGAGCCAATCCAGGGTGAGGGTGGTTTCATTGTGCCCGCCGATGGATTCTTGCCGGCCCTCTCGGAGTGGACGTCGAAGAATGGCGTCGTCTTCATCGCCGACGAGATCCAAAGTGGCTTCTGTCGCACCGGCGACTGGTTCGCGGTCGACCACGAAGGCGTCATTCCGGACTTGGTCGCCACCGCCAAGGGGCTCGCTGGCGGCATGCCACTGGCTGCCGTGACTGGACGCACCGAGTTGATGAACCAGGTGCACGAAGGCGGACTTGGCGGCACCTACGGTGGTAACCCCGTCGCCGCGGTGGCGGCGCTCGCGACGATCAAGACTTTGCGCGATCGTAATCTCGCCTCGCGCGCCCGCGAACTCGAAGCAATCATTTTGAAAAGCTTGCGCACGCTGCAACAAGACGTCGCAATCATCGGCGACGTCAGAGGTCGTGGCGCGATGATCGCCTTCGAACTCGTACAGCCTGGGACAAAGAACGCCAACGCGACAGCCGCAAAGTCAATCGTCGCCCATTGCAACCAAAACGGCGTAATTGCTCTCGCCTGTGGAACCTACGGCAACGTGATTCGACTTCTTCCACCACTCGTCATCACCGACGAACAACTCGAGGACGGACTCAACGTGCTCGCCGCCGCAGTTCGCGCCGCGGGTTAAGGGAGACAATCTTCAGTCGACACCGCGTGAGTGCTCGCGGGCGCGAGGTCGACCCAATTCATCGCTTCAAATTACGCTCCAACCAACGGATCTATCGCGAGCGTTCGGTAACATCGGCAGGAACGCTCTCACGAAAGCACGCACACCACCATGAAGAGACGGGGATCAAAGGTGCGAAGTGCGTGGTGGGTTGGCGTGCTCGCCGCGGCGAGCGCACTGACCCTCGCCGGCTGCATGACACAGCCCACTTTGCACGTCACCGGGTTACCCTCCATCGGCATCTCGGTTCCACTTCGCCTTACGGCGTGCACCACCTCCGGATCGTGCATTGCTGTTGGTACGACGGGTTCTAGCACTACGCCGTCGAGCGTCGGCGAATATCGAGAATCCAACGGTGTATGGAACTCTCTCGCGGTCCCCGCCGCACCTTCGTCATTGATTACGTCCGCATCATGTCTTTCCACGCAATGTCTAATCGGAGGACTCTCGCCAACCGGCAACCTCCTCTGGACCTACAACGCGTCCTCCCAATCCGTAATACCCCTTGACACACTCCGAGCTGGTCAGGGAATTCGATCGTTGAGTTGTTTCGGCATTTCATCGTGCGCCGCGATCGTCGCTGGCGGCGTTGACGCTGCGTCAACTATCTCCTTTTCCGCCGACGCTGGCACATCGTGGAGCACGCCCGTCGCACTCACGTGGTCGAAGGGTGACACGGTGAGCGCATTGACGTGCACCAGCTCTTTAGACTGCATCGCTACCGCGACGACCGGTACGAACTCAGTGGTCGTTGAAAGGTCTCGTGACGGTGGTAATACCTGGGTGTCGCGCGCGACGCGCGTTGCGTGGACGAATCTCACGTGGCTCTCTTGTCACGGACTCGTCTGCAACGCTCTCGCTACCACATCTTCAAAGACGTACGTGGTGCGAACGAAGAACTTCGGTCGAACCTGGCTCGAGAACTCGCTTCCCGCGCAAGGCAACGCACTTGCGTGCGCCTCAATCAATAAATGCGTGGTGGTAGGACAAAAGCGAAACGACAGTCCATGGTTCGCAACGAGTGATGATCTTCAACTTACGGTGGCAACTCTTAAGTACGTCCCGTCTCCACTTCTTGCCGTGGCGTGCGCCAAGACAGTGTGCACCGCGCTCGGGGTAAGCACTGTTCTTGCGTACCGCTTCTAAGGGCGCAGCGCCGCCGCGAGGAGACCAGGTATTTTTCCCCACGATGGCTTGACCTCGAACGCCAGTAGTTTTCGCATCACGACGGCCGAGTTCTTGCTCGTCGCAAACCACGCGGGTGTGGGCTTGGCAACGAAAGGACCGCGCACGACAGACTTCTGCGGTCGAGCAAAGAGGAAGGCGTTACCCACGAATCCCGTTCCTGACTGGATGTCGCTGATTGAATGACCAGGGTAGGCGCCCCACGCGGTGGTTGCGAAGGCAAAACTGAGGGCATGCCAAAGATTGACGCCAATCGATCCGTAGCGAAGATCCGCAATCGCTTCTTCGATTGCGGGACCCGTCACTGGATCTTTCAAGGTGCGCGTATCGGCGATCAGCGTCATCGAGAGAGTGCCCCATACGACGTCGTTGCAGAACGATGTCGCCTTCTTCACGAAATCCACCGCTGATTCGGCGCTAAGGGCGGTCTCGGCCGTAAGGGCGCAGAACGCTTCGACGTTCAAACACACGTCGTTGGTACTTGATGAGTCAACGTTGCGGATGATCGTCCACGGCATAGTGTCAGCATTCGTCACGCCAATTTCGTGCGCGTCGGGATGTTGGGCCAAGAACGCATCGCGCCTCGTTGACGCGCCGGGATAGTACGCCCGCCTCGTAGGAAGAGTGGCAAACACTTCTTCGAGTGCTCGAAAGAAATCCTCACGCTGCTTCCATTGCTGGTGCGTGATGATGATGCGCGGCGTGAGACAATTAAAGCCGGCGTTGTTCGCAATCATTGTTGCCACGTGCCTCGCTTGGAAGTCAATTTCCTTTTGCGTCCACTCGCCCGGAACAATGACGACAGGCGAGACGTTGCCCAATTCACAGCTCACCGGCTTTTTAATCAAAGGATCATTTGCGACCTTGCGTCGCTGTCCTTCTTCACCCACGCCGAAAACTATGGCGTCGTGCGTCTTATCCGAGCCGGTGACGTGGATGTCAGTCACGTCATCGTGATTGGTGAGGTACGAACCCACCTGTGCTCCGCCGGACACGATACGCAAGTAGCCAGCATCTATCAGGGACGCCATTGCCTTGGTCCAGTACGGTACGAGATAGTCGTTTACCGGGTTCGCTTTAAGAACAACGACCTTTCCTTCACCAAACAACTTCGTCAACACGTCACGCGGCCCGAGTGAGGCGACGTTCCCCGCCCCCAGCACGAGCGAAACACCCACGTGTGCAGAGGGCGACCGGTACGCCTCCGCCTGCGTTGCTTGGACGTTCGCCTCATCGACGCCGGGCTCCATCCAGACTTCGCCCGTCACGCCCCCGTAGAGAACTTTGTCAAAATTCGACCCCGGTACGACTTGAATGGCGATTCGATTCCCCGGCTTATGGTGCACCGGACCCGGATAGTGGGGCCGGCCGCTCTTAGCGATGTCGAGCATTGATTGACGGAAACTCTGGGCCATTCGAATAAACGTGCCAATCCCGCTAAAGAGTTCCTCACCACCCTCTGGGCTATCAGGCTCGTAGCCCTTTGCCTCGCACGCGGCCTTTGTCCACTCCTCCGCGACCGCAAAAGTGTCGTTCACGATTTGTTCGAGTATCTGCGCACGTTCTCGTGCGGGTGTCTGAGCCCACGCGACAGCGCGCAGCTTTACATCCTCAACCGCTCGATCGAGGGCGGCTTCGTCGAAGGCGCCATCGTCGTGTGTCCCCGATGTAGGCGCAGCCGCGCCACGTAGCAAAGTCATAGAAATTCGCCTTCCCTTCTAAGTGGCAGAATACATGTGTGAGTACCTCTGTAACAGTCTCGCCACCACCAGGTTGGTACCCCGATCCAAGCGGCCAGCGACAATGGCGCGTTTGGAACGGTAACGCGTGGTCCGAGGTCACCCGTCCCTACGGCGACCCGGTGCAAAAGCCCACCGTGATCGAGTCGCTGCCGCTCATCCACGCTCTGCACCTGCTCATTCGCTTCGGTATCGTTGCGGTCTTCTCGGGCCTGGGACTCGTCGTCAGCTCTCTCGCGCACTGGCCGGGTACGCATTCTCCTACGCCTTTGTGGTTCGCCGAGATCACCATTTACGTTGGCGTAGGTCTTCTCGTCGCCGGCTCAGTGCTCTTTACCCTCGCATTACGAGAATTGCAGGGCCACTGGACCGCGCTCGCCTTTGTTCCTGGCGTCAATATCTTTGCCGTCGGCGCACTCGTCGCCACTCGACTGCAGGGCACCTACGCGGCGCGGCGGATCATCATCGACGTCGCGATGGTGGTCCTCTTTGTCATAGAGGCCCATCGCGAGCCTTGGCTCGGCGTTGCACTCGTGCTCGTTGCCTTGGGACAGTTGCAGTGGACTTCAGCGCTGCTCGATGAGATCTATCCCCCCAACGAGACGATTCGCCCCGCACCGTAGGATGAGCACTGTGGCGACGGACCGGTGACGGTCTCGTGCGCCGGTCGTAGCGCTTCGATGCGCCTTGAATGGGGGACGTGAACTCGTGTACGAATGGACTGAAGAGCATCAGGCGATCATTGACGTCGTGCGTCGATTCGTCGATCAAGAAGTACGCCCGCACTTAGACGACATCGAGCACAATGGCGTACCACCGTACGAAATCCTGCGAAGGATGTACACGACCTTTGGTCTCAAGGAAATGGCGCACGAGAACTTCAAACGCCAACTCGATCGCAAACTCTCCGGCGATGTATCGGCAGGTGAGCGCCGTACGGGAGACCCCTCCGCCCAACTCATCTCCACCATAGAACTGTGTCGCGTCAGTCCCGGACTCGTGACCTCGCTCGGCGTCTCCACGGGTCTCGCCGCGGGAACGATCAACAAACTTGGCACTCCCGCTCAAATGGAACGATGGGCGCTCGATCTGATGACGCTCGACAAGGTGGGCGCGTGGGCCATCACCGAGCCGGACTCGGGTTCTGACGCACTGGGTGGCATGCGTACTTCCGCGAAGCGCGACGGCGACGGTTATGTTCTAAACGGTCAAAAGACGTGGATCACCAATGGTCCTTACGCCGACACCATCGTGCTGTACGCAAAATTGGATGATGGCTCCGGTCAAGATCTGAGGAACCGAAAGGTCCTCACTTTCGTTCTGGATAAGGGAATGCCAGGACTCACCCAGTCCGCGCCGATGCGAAAGATGGGACAACACGCTTCGCCCACCGGCGACGTTTTCTTGAGCGACGTCGTCGTTGGCAGGGATCGACTCCTGGGCGAAACCGAAGAACCGAAGGGCGGCGGTCGTCAAAGCGCGAAGGACAATTTCGTCAGCGAACGCGCGGGCGTCGCGGCGATGTCCCTGGGCGTCATCGAGGAATGTTTGAAGATCTCCGTGGCGTACGCCAAGGAACGCCAACTCTGGGGCACCCCCATTGCGGATTTCCAACTCATTCAGTTAAAACTCGCCCACATGGAGATCGATCGAGTGAACGTTCGCAATCTCGTCTTTTCACACATCGAGCGCTCGACGCACGGGTCGGTACCCACGCTCGCCGAGGCGTCTGCGATGAAGTTGTACTCAGCTCAAGCTGCGTGCCGCGTCGCTGACGACGCAATCCAAATTCTTGGCGGCAACGGTTACATTGCGGAGTATCGCGTGGAGCAATTACTGCGCGACGCACGCGTCCTGCGAATTTATGCGGGCACCGATGAGATGCAGGTCGTGGCCATCGCCAAGGACCTCACACGTTCCTAGATTCCTCGTCGAGCGCATCGCGCAACGTGTCAGCGACGCCTAGCCACCCCTTGTAGGCCGTCGTCGCCGGCGGCGCAGATTCAAGCGATACGAGAAGAGAATTGACGAAATAGGGATCACGCCTCTTCATCTCTTCGAGCGAAGTGACGTAGGTGCGAATCGTGAATACGATCGCACCCGTCTCGGGCAGTTTGCGAAGAGTCTGACGTTCGACACGGAAATACCACTCGGCGCGGGACCCGAGTGGAGTGTCACGGCGAAACGGCTGGTGGAGTGCCAGATCGTCGAGCAACGTCCAATTAAGTCGCCAAAAGGATCGCTCCGGGCTAAGACGATCGAAGAACGCGTGGGTCGGACTGGCGAGATCTTCTTCGTAACCGGGAACCGGCGCGTGGATCGCGTCGAGCGACGTTCCGATTTTTTCTGCGAGACTCCATCGCGAGGGGAAGCAGACGCACGCCGCGGCGAGGCGCCACTGATCGTCGCGCACCAACACGCAGAGATCTTCTTGGACGAGCAGGCTCGCTTGGACGATCGAATGCTCGCCAGTGCGACAATCACGCGCGAGATTCGGGTGAAAGTTGGCGAGGTTCTCGAGCGTCGCGGCGAGTAACTCCTCGCTCGGTGCATTACCCGCGTCCGTCGTTGCCACCACGACATCGCGGTGCGTTTCGAGCAGCGTCCTTTTGAGTTCCAATTCTTCGCTTCGCCGTTCGTCCACTTCGAACCACTGCGCCTCTTCTAATGGTCGAAGGCCCATCGCGAGACGCCAACCTCGAGAATCAAGCGGAACGTAGGGAGGCGACGACACGCTTTACTTTTTGAGACCCTTGACACGTAGGTAGGCCAACGTAAAGACAATGATGGGCACCGCGAGAACGATGACGCGAGCGGCGGGAAAGACGGCGCCTCGATGAGGGTCGAATGTCGTCGTGGTCGTTGACGATACGAGAATCAAAGCGCGCGAAGACGACATCATTTCATCACTTTCCACTGACGAGCGAACGGTCGTCGCAATCGCGTACGTCACTTCAATCAGTTTTGAGGTGCCTGAAACAATGTTCACACACACCCTCGCGATGAGACAAATCGTTGCCCCTACGCGCCAGTTGCCGCGGTGCCGCCACTCAACTTCTCGAGTCGCTCCATGATGCTCGTGATCACCTCGTCTTGGGCGAGCAGGTGCTTTTGGATCTCCTCGGCCTCTCGCAGCACGGCCTCGGCGTCCTTATACGTGTCCTCTGAGCGTTTGTCCGCGGCGGCGGCTTGAATGTTCTGTCCCACGATGATGATGGGCAGAAGCACTAACTGCAGGAAGCTGCTCGAGAGCCAGACGACGACAAAATACGTGCCTTGCTTTATCGCCGACGGCAACGCAAAGAGGGCCAAGATCGTAAAGGCGTACGCCGCCCACATGGTGCCAACCACGAGGGTTATCTTCAGCCCAAATCGAGCATTCAGCCGAACAAAAGGATTCTGATGGTTGACGTTTCTTAAGTCCGCCGTTTTGATGGGCCTCTGGATCCGAAGCTCTTCAGTTCGCGGATGGCGCACGTATTCATAAATTTTCGACACGTGAGAAGTCTCACACGCGCTCGCGAGGAATCAGCGGAATGTACCGAGGTGGACCTTCGCGCAAACCTCGTCGGTCAGACCCGTAAGGACTTATTGAGGCTTTACGAGGTCAGGCGATGTCTCCATACCCTGACGCCACACCGATCGAGCAATGATTTTCGTCGTGTCGGCTCGGTCGCGGTACTTCACCGCAACATCACGCGACTCTTCGAGCAGTCCTTCGCTCAGTCGAGTGGGATTAAGACCCAATTCCAAGAAATGCTCGCGGCTCACGTTGAGTTCGTTCTCCGCCGCCTCGCGACGCGGATTCGGCAAATTCGCGATCTCGGCACCGGTGATCTTGGAAATCAACTCGGCGAGTTCACGCACGCGGTGGGTTTCAGTCACTTGGTTGAAGACCTTTGGCTTATCGCCTCGCTCGGGTGGATTCTCGAGTGCAATTTGAATGCATCGCACGGTGTCACGAATGTGAATGAACGCACGGGTCTGACCGCCGGTGCCGTGGACCGTGAGAGGGTGGCCAATCGCCGCCTGCATCAAGAAACGATTGAGTACCGTCCCGTAGTCGCCGTCGTAATCGAAGCGGTTGATCAGTCGCTCGTCGAGCGCAGTCTGGGGCGTCTGCGTCCCCCACACGATCCCTTGGTGCAGATCAGTGACGCGCACTTGGTCGTTGGCGCAGTAGAAGGCGAAGAGCAACTGGTCGAGCGTCTTGGTGAGGTGGTACACGGAACCAGGATTGGCCGGGTGAAGAATTTCACGCTCGATGTCACCATCGGGCGTGGGAACCTTGACGGTGAGATAACCCTCGGGGATCGGCGCCGAACCGGACCAGCCGTAGCCGTAGACCCCCATGGTCCCCAAGTGCACGAGGGCAATGTCCAGACCACTTTGGACAATCGCGCACAGCACGTTGTGGGTACCGGTCACATTGTTATCAACCGTGTAGCGCTTCGCCGTTGCGTTGCGCATGGAATACGGCGCGGCGCGCTGTTCGCCGAAGTGGACAATGGCGTCGGGCTGGGTCTCACGCAACAACGCCTCGAGTCGGTCGTACTCACGAGCGAGGTCGAGGTGAACGTAGTCGATCTCGTTTCCCGTGAGTTCCTTCCACACGCGGATGCGCTCGCCAATTGGACGAATTGGCGTCAGCGACTCGACCTCAAGTTCGAGGTCAATCTCACGTCGACTCAAGTTGTCGACGATCGTGACGTCATGACCAATGTCCGAAAGGTGAAGCGACGTGGGCCACCCACAAAAACCGTCGCCACCAAGAACTAGAACCTTCATGTGAACTCCATTCGATGCCACTGGGGACTCTGAAAATCGGAGAAGCCCCAAGTGGAGGCTCCGCGAAGATACAAGCCTACCAGCACCCCTCAGAGCGCTCCGCGACGAAGGTTACGGGACATTGAGAAATCCATGTGAACCACGAAAACAGATTATTGGGGCTGTGTTGAGCGGCGCTTCTCGAATGATCGAGTCATAACGAGATTCGGGTGATACGTCTCGACGTGTCCCGTGCGGCGCACGTAGTCACGAAGTGCCCAACGCTGCGCGTCAATGACACCAAGCGCACCCGCCTGGATGAGTACGTTGCCAATCGCCGCCGCTTCGACGGGTCCGGCCAAAACGTCAATTCCGCATGCGTCTGCGGTCAATTGGCACAGGAGTTTGTTGTTCACACCACCACCCACGATGTGAACCACACGCACGTCGACCCCCGACAAACGTTCTGCCTCGCGCACTGCGTCGCGATACGCGAGCGCGAGGCTGTCGAGGATGCAGCGCGT
>PKZI01000261.1:0-195 GCA_003133005.1 Acidimicrobiaceae bacterium
GCCGCGGTCATTCATCTCACCAAGCAACTCGCGTGGGAACTTGGTCCCACGGTAAGGGTGAATGCAATCGCCCCCGGTCTCGTGCGAACTGAACTGGCGCGAGGTCTTTGGCAGGATCGCGAGGTGGAGGTCGCGTCCCAAATTCCTCTTGGACGCTTGGGCGAACCAGACGACGTTGCGTCGCTCGCCCTCGTG
>PKZI01000261.1:246-5659 GCA_003133005.1 Acidimicrobiaceae bacterium
CATTCGCGAGTGCGTCAATGGCGTCCTCCAGGCCCTCGTCGCCCACGATGAGAGCGATCACGCGCTGTCCCCATTCGTCGTCGTCGATGCCAGTCACCGCCACGTCGCGCACGCCGGGGATGGTGCCAATAAGCGCCTCGAGATCCTCGGGCCAGAGTTTCTCGCCACCCGTATTAATGACGAATCCCACGCGACCTCGTACCGCGACCAGCCCGTTGTTCACGTCGCCCGCGTCGCCCGTGGGAAACCAGTCGTCGCGTCCGTCGGGTCCCCGCACACTGGGGCGCACCGCCGTTCGATACGAGCGAAAAAGGGTCGGCGAGCGCACTGCGATTTCACCATCGACGCTTATGACGTCGACTCCATCCAGAGCACGTCCGTCGTAGACCACGCCCGAGCCGGTTTCGGTCATGCCCCAGGTCGCGACAACGTTGACGCCTACAGACGATGGGGGGCGCGCACCACCGAGCAGCACTTTCTCGAAGCCGTCGAGGTGGTGGCGTGCGAGTTGAGCGCGAACCACGGCAACGTGGGTCGCCCCTCTTCGCGGCGCGTCGTCGAGTTCTTGCGCATCACCCCATAGCAGCGTGCCGTCGCCGAGGATTGCTCGAAGGAGAACGGCAAGACCGCCGATATGGTTCGCGGGTAGTACCGGGTACCACACTGGCGCTGCATTGACGCGTAGTGCTTTTTGGGTCATCTCGGCGCTGGCGCGAAGTGCGTCCCAACTCAGTTCTGCGGCTTTTGGTGGACCACTTGAGCCTGACGTCAACATGACCAGACCGATGTCGTCGTCGACCATCCGCCCGTTCGCGTGTGCGGTCCGGCCCGACGCATCCAGGACATGCGTCGCACCGAGCGCGCTCAGTTCGAAGTCGCGACGAGACTGTGACACTCGTTGGTCAAGCACACAGAACGCCTCGCCAGTATCGACGCACCGGCGAATCGCCATCTCGAGAGGTGGACCCAATGGGAGGTCGATTGCGAGCAATGAATTCACAACGTGACATTAGGCCGAGGGATTGACGGATCGGCTAGCCCACGACGGCCATGGGAGAAATTGACCCACTACACATTGTCGAGTTTGACCGCTTCCTCTTGTAGCGTGGTCACCATGCCTGACACCGTTATCCATGGCTCACCAGTCGACCCGGTCGAGGAGTTCAGGTCCTGGCCTCTCCCTCGTTTCGAGCGACAAGGGGATTACAAGGACATCATCTACGAGGTCGCGAACGGTATCGCGCGCATCACGATCAACCGTCCTGAGCGCAGGAACGCTTTTCGACCCCAAACGCTCTTTGAACTCTCGCGAGCCTTCGAGGTTGCACGTGACGACATAAGTGTGGGCGTCATCATCTTGACCGGGGCCGGACCCGACGCTTTTTGTTCGGGGGGTGACCAAAAGATTCGTGGCGACGATGGATACATGGGCGACGACGACGTGGCTCGCCAGGGCGTGGGGCGCTTAAACGTTCTCGATCTTCAGATTCAGATTCGTCGCTTGCCCAAGCCCGTCATCGCCCAAATTGCGGGTTACGCGATCGGGGGCGGACACATTTTGCATCTTGTGTGCGATTTGTCGATCGCGGCGGACAACGCGCGGTTCGGTCAGACCGGTCCTCGGGTGGGCTCATTTGACGGTGGTTACGGCTCGTCGCTGCTCGCCAACACGATTGGCCTGAAGAGGGCGAAAGAGGTGTGGTTCCTCTGTCGTCAGTACGACGCTACCCAGGCGTTCGAGTGGGGACTTGTCAATACCGTCGTGGCGCTCGACGACTTGGAGCGCGAGACCATTGCCTGGTGTCGTCAGATTCTTACGCTCTCGCCCCTCGCGCTAAGGATGCTCAAGGCAGGATTCAACGCCGCCGAAGATGGTCTCGCTGGCATTCAACAGCTCGCGGGTGATGCGACGATGTTGTTCTACATGTCCGAAGAAGCACAAGAGGGTCGTAACGCCTACGTCGAACACCGAAAGCCTGATTTCTCGAAGTTCCCGAAGCGTCCATGAGCGACACACCCGGGCCATTTCGAAGATGGGTGCTCGCCGCGCGCCCGCGCACGCTGCCCGCTGCCCTGGTTCCGGTTGTCGTAGGCGCGTCGCTCGTGCGGCCCGCGCCGATCGAATGGCTCAACTCCGCGTTGTGCGTGGGAGTGGCTTTGGCGCTTCAAATCGGGACGAATTACGCGAATGACTATTCCGATGGCGTTCGTGGCACGGACCGCGATCGCGTAGGTCCGTTTCGCTTGACGGCGTCGGCGTTGGTGAAGCCCTCGCGCGTGCGACACGCCGCGTGGAGTGCGTTCGCGATTGCGGGCGTCTTAGGCGTGCTGCTCGCGTCGCGCACGTCGTGGTGGTTGGTCGCGATTGGACTGAGCGCGATTCTCGCGGGTTGGTTCTATACCGGTGGTCCGCGACCCTACGGTTATTACGGTTTCGGGGAACTCTTCGTATTGCTGTATTTCGGATTCGTCGCCACGGTCGGTACCTCCTACGTGCAACATCTCACGATTCCCGGCTCGTCATGGTGGTTCGGACTCGCTACGGGCGCCATGGCGTGCGCGCTTCTCGAGGCGAATAATCTGCGCGACGTCGAAGGCGATCAAAAAGTCGGAAAGAAGACACTGGCGGCGCGACTTGGTCGGGTGCGCGCGTCGTGGCTCTACGCCGCGTGCGTCGTGGGCGTGGTGCTCGGTCTCATCGCGGGAGGTGAAGCCGTCATCGGGGCACTCGCGTTCGTGTTGTTCATTCCCGAACTCCGATCCACGTTCTCTTCGCGCAATGGTCGTGAACTGTTGCCACTCTTAAAGGCCACGTCCAAGACACAACTCGTCGTCGGCGGGGCGCTCGCCGTGACGTTCTTCGTGACGCGCTAAGCAACGAGGAATTCCTCAATAACCTCGGCGCACGCGCCGGGCTGTTCGAGGTGCGCCGCGTGTTGGGCACCAGGAATTGTGCGCGCTACCCCGTGGGTGACACCCGCCGCAATGGCGTGCGCTTCGGCCACGAATTTTGCGTCCAACACTCCGGCCATGCATAACACCGGCATCGTGAGTGATGCCAAATGAGGTCCGAGGAACGTTTGGGTGCCGGTGCCGGATCGACGTAGTGAACGAGCGAGACCGCCTGGATCCCTGCTGCGCGCAGCGCGTTCGAGAGGGTCGTCGGGCAACGACGAAAACATTGGCTGGGCGAGCCACTCATCGAGGAACGTATCGGTGCCGATGATCTCGATTCGCTCAGCAAGTTTTTCGTCGCGTGACATGCGCTCGGCGCGAAGGGCAACGTCCTCAATACCGCGTGACGCGCCAAGGAGGATCAACGCTTTCACCTGTTCGGGGTGACGCAGCGCGACGTGCAACGCGACTCGCGCACCAAGCGAGTAACCGCCCAGCACAACGGGCTCGTCGGACAGACAGGACGAAATGAAATCGGCAGTTTCTTCGAGCGACGCGTCAACTTCGCTTGATTCACCGTGTCCTGGCAGGTCAAAGGCATCAACTTGGTGAGTTCCTGCCAGAATGGAACGGAACAGGTGTGCGGATTGGCGTGTTTGCGTGAAACCGTGCAACCAGACGAGTTTTGGTCCCGATCCCTGTTGTTCGGACTTTAGGAGAGGCATTGCAAGAGAGCGTACCGAGCCCGAGCGACGTACAGGCGACGTTCGCGGCCACCCTCTTTGACGAATGGATTCGCTCGGGACTTCGCGACGTCGTCGTGTGCCCGGGGTCACGTTCAACACCCCTCGCGTTGGCGTGCGCGCAGCGAGACGAACTCACGCTGCACGTGCGACTTGACGAACGTAGCGCCGCGTTCTTTGGTATTGGCCGCGCCTTGGCAACGTCGTTGCCAGTGGCGATCGTGGTGACGAGCGGCACCGCGGCCGCAGAACTGCACGCGGCGATCTGTGAAGCTGACCAGGCGAACGTGCCTCTGCTCGTCCTTACCGCGGACCGTCCGCCAGAATTACATGGCGTCGGTGCGCCCCAAACCATCGACCAGCGCCACCTCTTTGGAAAAACTGTCCGCCGTTACGAGGAACCGGGTGTGGCCCGTGCGGAAGCCTCGTCAACGTGGCGCGCTTTGGCGAACCGACTTTGGCGTAGTGCGAGCGGGGTAACGGGACCCAAGGGGCCCGTACACTTGAACGCCGCTTTCGTAGAGCCCCTCATTGGCGTGGCGATGAACCTACCCGCGGGCAGGGCGAACGGCGCGCCGTGGCGAGTCAGCGACTTTTCGAGGCGGGCGGCAGCGTCCTTTGAAGTGGCGCGTGCGCGAGTGCTCTGTGTGGTGGGCGCAGGCGTGAGTTCGTCTGTAATTGGCACGTGTCGTGACCTCGGATGGGTCGTGCTCGGCGACGCGACTGCCCAGGATTCAGTCCCCTACTTCGATCCACTTTTGCGCGACGACGCGTTCGCCCATCAGCATCGTCCAGATCTGGTAGTGCGAATGGGTGGGTTACCTGCTTCAAAGGTTCTCGCCCAGCGTCTGGCCGAGTGGGGCGCGCCGGTAGTGGCGATGGATGGAGGGGGCGAGGTGGCTGACCCCGATCGGCTCGTGACTCACGTGGTCGCGGGATTGCCGCGCAACGATGATAGAGCGCTCCAGGGAGACGACGACTACGCGGCTGCGTGGCGTGTCGCGTCAGAGAGCGTGGGGGAGTACTTGGAATCACTCGACTACGACGACGCGCCGCTGGACGAGCCAGGGGTGGCGCGCGTAGTCGTTGAGCTCAGTGGTGACAATGCTGTCCCGTTGGTTATTGGTTCATCGATGCCGGTACGTGACGTGGAGTGGTGGGCGAGCTCGCGACGCTCTCCTACGTACTCGAATCGCGGCGTCAACGGCATTGACGGAGTCGTCTCGACGACGATGGGCGTTTGTTGCGAGCAGAAAGGCATCGGTCTTCTTGGTGATCTCACGTTGTTGCACGACGTCTCGGGACTCGTTGACGGGCTTGGTACTCGCGGGGGATCGTGTGCGCTCGTGGTGAGCGACAATCGAGGAGGCGGCATTTTCTCGTTTCTGCCACAAGCTCGTGAGGTATCCACAGCACGTTTCGAGGAGCTCTTCGCGACGCCGCGTCAACACGATCTTGAGGTCGTCGCACGTGCGTTTGGCCATGACGCTACGTCGGTCGCCACGCGTGGCGAACTGCGCGTGGCGATAGAAAAGGCACTCGACGAGCCAGGCGTGAGTGTGATCATCGCGCGCGTACCGTCACGCCAGCGCAACGTGGAGATTCACGACGCGCTCGTTGCGGGCCTCGTGCAATGGAGGACGTCGACATGATGGGGACGCTTCCCGCCTCGTTGTTCGCGGCGTTCCCACTCGCGTTTGCGGCCGGACTGGTTTCGTTTGCGTCGCCTTGCGTCCTGCCGCTGTTGCCGGGTTACGTGGCGTTTCTCGGCGGTT
>PKZI01000083.1 GCA_003133005.1 Acidimicrobiaceae bacterium
ATGAACTCGAGTTCGGTGCCCGTAAGTCCGGTCCATCCACGCTCGGCGAGTCGCGACACCTGTTGCTGGAGGACTTGGCGCGGCGAAGGTGCGACGGGCTCTTCGTGTACGGTCTGCACGTCGGCGAAGACAATCGCCGTCTTCTCGTGCCAGGGAACCATGCGAATGGTGGAGAAGTCGGGCTGAAACGCAATGTCCCCATAACCGCGCTCCCATGAGGTCAGGGCAAATCCGTCGACGGTCGCCATCTCGACGTCCGACGCCAGAAGATAACTGCAACCTTCGACGACACTCTCGCCAATCACGTTGACAAAGAAGTTACCGTCGAGGCGCTTGCCCTGAAGACGCCCCTGCATGTCGGTGATCGCCAGGATGACNNAGTTGCTCTCTGGTGAGACGCCCCGTACTCATTGAATGCACTGGATGCTCCTCGTGTCCGAAGTGGCTCGTGGTTCCTGTAGTGCATCAACTTACCCAAAAAAGAGAAGTTCCAGGATTAGTTCGACGGCCACGTGATACATGTCGCGATTGATGGCACGGAAAATCGCTTCGAGGACCTAACGGTATCCGGCGAAAATATCGGTGACGACCCCTTCGAGCGCGAGGGGGTTGGTCACGCGAACGAACCACTCCACGCCCATCGCTGCTTTGAAATCCTCGGGGCTCATCTTTAACCAGAACGCGTCGGCCATCTGGGACGCGTGCGCGGCGAGCGCCGCGTGCTTCGCGTCGGTCGCGCTACTTACGTCAATCGCCGCTCCGATGAGCTCATCGGGCGTTCCTATGTCGAGCTCCGGCTCGTTCGAAGTCTCACCTTGGGGTTCTTCGATGCCCTTGGCGGCGTTCGCTTCTCGCCGTTCAAGTTCCTCTTGTTCCCACCGTTCCCGGAAACGCGCCATGACACTGTTGGGGATGGCGTTGAAGTACAGCGTCGGCTCGTAGTCCAACAGCGGCAGCGCCGCCAAGGTTATGCGGTGTGCCTGAATGTGATCGGGGAGACCGTAAAAACCGATTTCGTTGTAGGTGACGATCACTTGAGGGCGCTCTTCGAGGAGGATGTCGGCGAGTCGCTTCGCCGCGACATCGACGGGTGTCTGCCAGAACGACGCGGGGTCCTCGTTCTGGGGCCAGCCCATCATGCCCGAGTCGCGATATCCCAGGCGAATCAATCGGTCGATCCCAAGAATCTCGACCGCCTCGTCGAGTTCCTTCCTTCTGATGACCGCCACCTCGTCACCGTCGTGATGATCATTGTTGGGTTTGGCGCCGTCAAGGGCGTCACCGCACTCGCCGTTGGTGCACGTGACCAGCACGGTGCGCACGCCTTGGTCAGCGAGCACACGATAGAGGCCGCCCGTGGAACTGGCCTCATCATCGGGATGTGCGTGCACTGCGAGAAACGTCAACTGCGTCATCAAAAGCCTCCAAAAAGATCAGTCTCATCACCTACGACCGGGTTGCGACTCCAGGCTCGTTGGTAGTACTCCGTGCCAAACAGCATCGCAAAGAGATCTGGTGCCATCGTCACGATGTCATCGTTGTCCACCTGGGACGAGTGCATGGCAATACATTCTTGCTTTCGCGTGGCGTACGCGCGCACGTCCATCACTGCCGCGACACGATCGTCGGGTGTGAGCGGGATGGCTTCGAGGACGAACGCCGGCATGGAGAGGCCCTGCTCTTTCGCGTCGTGCTTGAACTTCTCCACCACGCCCGCGGGGACGACCGGATAGTAAAGGCGCTCGACGTCGGCGCTCATCGTGACCGCGCGCTGTGTCACGCGATTGGCCATGATGTGATCAGGGTGGCCGTAGAAACCATTCTCGTCGTAGGTGACAACCACCTTGGCGTCGACTTCGTCGAACAATGCGGCCAGCGTTGTCGCCACCACGTCCACGTCGACATTCGTGAACGCCGAAGGACTCTCGTTTTGCGGCCAACCAACCATGCCCGAGTCCTCGTAACCGAGCGTGATCGCACGCGTGAAGCCCGCGTGTCGCGCCGCGCGCGCGAGCTCTCCCGCCCTCGTGCTCTGGGTCACGTCGGCATCGTGATCCGGGTCCGATCCCGGTCGACCCTTGTCGTCAAGACCCAGCGCTCCGTTGGTGCACGTCACGAGTACGACGCGGTGCCCGAGTGCGCTGTAGTGCGAGCTGATACCCGAGGTGAATACCGCCTCGTCATCGGGGTGCGCGTGCACGCACACGAGGGTGGGCAAATTCGTCATTCGAAGAGCCTACGAGGTCGCGAGTTGGATGACTCGAACGATGAGCAGTATCGCGGCCACGAACAGATACCCGCTCTGACAGCGCATCAACACCGTGCGGGCGCGAGAACTCGGGATTGGCTCGAGCAGCGTGAGTCGCGGCGTGCGCCAGTCACGACGGTCGATGTCGTACTTGAGCGGTGGCGCCGCCCTTCGAAGTCCCAGCGGCAGACCGACCGCGAGACCAACGAGTGCCACGACGCCCAGAATCTTAAGCACCGCGATCACGTCGACCGACGTGAAGAGCGTCGAGACCATGAGCGCGACTGAGAGTACGACGAGCGCCGAGATGATGATGACCGCGAGCACGTTTAACCAGCGACTGTTCACCCACGGACCCATGACCGCTCGGTCGTTGCACAACAACAAGACGATGATCGTGGTGCTCGGCAACATGATGCCGCAGATGGCTTGTACGCCGAGCGTGATTATCCCGAGTGGTGCGTGGGGAATGAGCGCGACCGTGCCCGCCACCGCCAACAACGCCGCAAACCCTCCGTAGAAGCCCTTGGCCTCACTGAAACGCGCATTAAGGCCTTTGTGCGAGTTCGAGAGGTCGCCAATCGCGTAGGAACTCGCGAGCGTCACCGCCGCCGCACCAATCACCGACGCGTTCAACAACAAGATCGCAAAAATTCCGCCCGCCCCGTGACCCAGGTAGTGACCCAGACCTCTCGCGACACCCAGAGCGTTCGTGTATTTATTGGTCCCGCCGTGCGACGCCAGTCCTACCGCACTCACCGCCATCAGTGCGCCCGCGGTGATCACGACCACGATCGAACCAATGATCGTGTCCGCGCGTTCGTAGTTCAACCAGCGCGGGGTGATCTTCTTGTCCACGATGTTCGACTCTTGGAAGAAGAGTTGCCAGGGCGCAATGGTCGTACCGATGATCGAGATGATGAGAAGCACGGAACTCGACGTCGCCCCTCCGCGTATTCCCGGGATCACCACGTGATGCACGACCGAAGTAAAACGCGGCTTGGCGACGATTAAGAGCGGCACGATGAACAAGTTGATCGCGACGAAGAGCATCATGAACCGCTCCCAGCGGCGAAACGATCCCGTCGCGGTCACCGAGAAAAGAAGTAATACCGCGACCGGCACCGAAACATAGGGTGAGACCCCGAAGTACTTCATGGCGAGCGACACGCCAATGAACTCGGTGATGATGATGAGAAAGTTCAAGAAGAGGATCGAGAAGATGGACAGGTTCCCCCAATACTTTCCAAAGCGTTCGCGAATGAGTCGACCGTGGCCTACGCCGGTGACCGCCCCCAAACGAGCGACCATCTCTTGGATGATGATCAAGACGGGGACGAGCAGAGGGAGCGTCCACAGAAGCGTGTAGCCGAAGTTCTGACCCGCCTGGGCATAGGTCGACACGCCACCGGCGTCGTTGTCGCCCACCATCACGATGAGCCCTGGGCCAATGATCGCCAGCAGCGTGAAGAGTCGGGCGCGCGCGCCGCGTCGTGACCCGGTGTCACGGTCCTTGATGGTCCCGAAGGCGCCAGAAATCTGGTTTTCCGCTAGCTTCTCGCTTGGCACGTCCCACCTCCTTTCGTCGCTTCGTGGTCGTTGTTCAGCGAAACAACCACGAAGAAACCAGAGGCGGGCTTAGCCAGTCGTTCGGGTCAATCGAGG
>PKZI01000020.1 GCA_003133005.1 Acidimicrobiaceae bacterium
AACATCAAACTCGCGAAGGCCAATGCGTAGCCACCGACAATCCACTGCAGGTTAGAGATTCCCGCGTGAAGCGATGATTGGACGTTCGACAACACGGCACTGATCAAGGTGTTGTCGATGAACGTCAAGAACAGAATCGCGAGCAACGCGCTATAGCCAAAGTGCGTCGTGAGTCCACGCCACTTCTCCGCAATGAACGTTCCTTCACTGGAGCGAGATGACGTCCCTGAACTTCTCAGGCTACTCATACGATCCTTCGAACAAAATCGGCGACATGTCTGATGTTCCTACGCTTTATCCCCGCAGCGACACTGCGAATCTTTCGGCGAGTTCGTCGCACGAAAGATTCGCAGTGTCATGAAGCGGCGTGAGTTACTTGAATTTGATGGGGCGGGAGGATGCGGTGTCGCCACCACTGGCGTTACCCACGCTGATGTCGCAACTAGCCAAGTTGGCGGGCGCTGTACCGCACTTCCCGTTGCCAATCGTGCCGGTAATGACCATGAACTTCGTTGGGGCGAGTACGCCCTTGGAAGAGATCGTGGCTGGCGTTGCGCCAAGTTCGTTGCACTGGCCGCCGCCCTTCGCCTTGACGAGGCATTCGACGACGTACACCGAGTCACCTTTTTTGAATCCCGTACCCGAGACCTTTACAGTCTCGCCGTTCTTGAGGTTCGTCGAGGGCGTGACCGTCAACTTTGGTCCACTGGATGCACCGGCGCTCATCACGCCACCTGTCGTTGCAAGAAGTGCTGCGGTGAGTACGCCCGCTCCAATACGTAACGCTATGGATTTCGTCATTTCATATCCTCCCGATAGATGTCACCGGACACGTTGTTACTATGTCCAACCCCACGAAAGATTAAGGCGCTGCTCAGCATCGCGAGGTGTCTCACCAACATCGACGCAGTGCGTGTCAAGCGAAGACCCACAACATCGAAGACGCCATGTCTCTCAAAGGGTTCGTACCCATCGTAATGGTGGGAACATTTTTTCGAGTTGACGACTAAGGATTCTCTCAGTTCTAAGAGTCTTCTCAATGAGACGCTGCTGATTGCATCGAACCACAGGCAGTGACGACAATGCGTTGTCTCGTTACTTCAAGGTAGCGACTTAGAGTTCCTCAGCGACAACCGCCGTGCCGTAGGCGAGAATCTCTTGGAATGTTCCTTGCAGTTCGTTGGAGTCATAGCGCACCGCGAGCACCGCGTTCGCGCCCACTGCTTCGGCTGCTTCCTTCAATCGCGTCAATGCTTCTTCACGTGCCTCTTGAAGTTGTCGGGTGAGTCCACGAAGCTCGCCGCCGCCAAGTGCCTTCAGCGACGCACCAATTTGCGCACCCACGTTTCGCGTTCGAACGGTCAGTCCATTGACTTCACCAATGACTTTTGTAATCTTGTAGCCCGGCAGATCGTTGGTCGTGACTATCAGCATGTGCGCTCCTTCATCGTCGATGTAACACTATGCCGCGTTACGTTCATTGCTTCGAATGAAATGCTATACATTCTCGCTTTTCCATGCGCGACGAGATCCGCTTAAGGTGGGGTACCAAAGGAAGAGCGCAATGACAATTCAATCCGCACGACGAAGTCTCGTCACCGCGCCCCTCATTCTTTTGCTCGTCGCGGGGAGTACACTCGCGGCGCCGATCGCGGCAGTAGCCAGTGCGACGTCGAGTTCGCGAACCACGCTTGTCGAGAAGGGCTACAGCGACGTCGACGTCATCAGGTCCTACTACTTCTGTAGCAGCACGTCGTGCAAGGCAGACAAGGCGAGTGCCGAAAAGAAGTCGGCGAGTGCGATTCAAGATCTCGTCTACGCCGCTGGCACGCTGACGCCCACCTCGTCACCGAAGAACGAACGGATGGTGGTTGCGAAATTCGACGCGGACGTGCTTGCGCTGCAGAAAGTCATTGAGGTGTACACCTCGCAAACGAACGCGACGCAAATCGCGCAGAACACCGGAACGCTCTACTATGAGACCGCCAACATTTACTCAGATCTCTATCTGCTTTCGAGCGAGATCACCAAGACCACACCGCAATTCTCGACGTGGAGTATTGGCCCCGAGGCGGTGCTGTACGCGATGCAAGTCGACACGCAGGCGTTGAACGCCAAGTCGTCGACAGTTGCCCTCGACGTCGCGACGAATGCTGACCTGTTGCAGGATTCGCGTGCGCTTATTGCCGACGCCGATGGGCCAAACAAGGCATTCAACGAGTTGATAATTGAGTTCGCTAAGAACCAAGAGAACGTGAGTACTGCAGAGAACGCGGTGTTTGAAAGAAAGACGCCGGCGATAACTGATAAAGAACTTAAGGCAGATATCGCGCTGCTCGGAACGCAGTTCGAAAACATAGCGAAGCAGCAGAAGGCTCTGACGAAGAAGTAGGAGACATGAGATCGAGTGAAGGGAGTCTTGTGTCCAACGAAACCCTATTGATCATGGACACGCAGAACGGAATCGTCGCGCGACTTGGTGAACTGGCAAATCCGTTACTGGACACCTTGAGTGAAGTGCTCGATGCGGCGCGCGCGAAGGACATCCCCGTCATTTTCGTGCGTGTCGCGTTTCGTCCCGGCGCTCCCGAAGCGAGTCCCCGCAACAAGTCCTTTGCCGCTGTGTCCCAATCTGATGCGTTCAATGAATTGGCCCTCTCGACGCAGATACATCCACGACTTGCGCCCCGTGACGGTGAGGTCGTTGTTGTTAAGCGTCGGGTGAGCGCCTTCTCCGGTAGTGATCTAGAAACCGTCCTACGCGCCAAGAACATCGACACACTCGTGCTAACTGGCATAGCGACGAGTGGCGTGGTGCTGTCGACACTCCGACAAGCAGCTGACATGGATTACTCGCTCGTCGTATTGAGCGATGCTTGTGCAGACGCGGACTCTGAGGTGCACCGCGTCTTGACCGAGAAAGTGTTCGCCCGTCAAGCGACGGTGATGACCTCCGGGGAATGGATTACGCAGCTCGCGTCGAAGACTTAAATAGTGATCAGCTCTTGTTCTTGCGCGACGACACTCTTTCTCTCGAATACGAGCGTCGCCAGGAAACTCAGCAGGAGCGCGGCGAGAACGCCGAGGTTCGCGTATGCCCATGCGCCGCTCTTGCCTCCGAGGCCGAATGGTTTCAGCAAATAGCCCTGCCA
>PKZI01000058.1 GCA_003133005.1 Acidimicrobiaceae bacterium
CCGGTCGAGTGGGGACGCATGCCCGGACGCTCCGTGTTGCAGTGGGACAAGGACGACTGCGCGGCGAGTGGTCTGGTGAAGTTCGATCTTCTAGGACTGGGCATGCTTGACGCGTTGCATCGCGCGGTTGATCAGGTGGCGGCGTTTCACGACACGACGATTGACCTTGGTTCGCTTCCCCAAGAGGACGCGGNNTGCCGCGAATCCAACCGCGCTGCTTCTACGACCTCGTCATTGAAGTGGCGATCATCCGTCCCGGGCCCATTCAGGGCAACGCCGTCAACCCCTACATTCGACGCCGACGCGGCGACGAACCCGTGACGTATCTTCACCCGCGTCTGGAGCCGATTCTTTCGCGCACGCTCGGCGTGCCACTCTTCCAAGAGCAACTGATGGAGATGGCAGTCGCGGTGGCGGGTTTCTCGCCCGCCGAGGCGGACGAACTCCGCCAGGCCATGGCCGCGAAGCGTTCCGAACTTCGCATGCTGAAACTAAAGAGTCGTTTCTATTCGGGTATGGCGAGTAACGGCATCACCGGTCGTGACGCCGACCAACTCTTTGACGCGCTCGCGGCGTTCGCGAACTTCGGCTTCCCCGAGTCGCACTCGGTGTCCTTCGCGCATCTCGTCTACTGCTCGGCGTGGATCAAGTTCCACTACCCGGCGGCGTTTCTCGTCTCGCTGCTCAATGCGCAGCCGCTCGGGTTCTGGTCACCCCAGAGTCTGGTCGCCGACGCCAAGCGTCACGGCGTGCGCGTGGTGCGCCCCGACGTCAATCGATCGGGCGCGCAGGCCACGCTCGAGGGTGAGCGCATAGATCCGACGGTGCGTTTGGGTCTTGGGGCGTTGCGAGGTATCGGCACCGAACTCGCGACGCGCATTGTCGAGGGCGCGCCCTGGCGGGGTCCCGAGGATCTGGTGCGCCGTGCGCGAGTCCAACAGCATCACCTCGAGACACTCGCCGCGGCGGGAGCGCTCGATGGTTTCGGCACGAGCCGTCGGGCCCAGGCCTGGGCCGCGGGCGCCGCCGCCCAGGGCACGCCCGATCGTCTCGCGGGCGTGGTGACCGGTCTCGTGGCGCCCGTGTTACCGGTGCCCACCGAGATGGAACGGGTGGCCGACGACTTGTGGGCGATGGGCCTGACCACTGAAGCAACGGCGATCTCGCTGGTGCGCGAGTACCTCGACGAGCGCGGCGTCACTCGCGCGAGCGCGCTCTTCGCCGCCGAGAGTTCGCGGGTGAGCGTCGCGGGGGTCGTCACGCATCGCCAGCACCCCGAAACGGCGAAGGGCGCGGTGTTCTTGAACCTCGAAGACGAGACCGGACACGTGAACGTGATTTTCTCCAAGGGTGCGTGGGCGCGGTGGAGGGTGATTGCTCGTTCCTCGCGGGCCCTCGTCATACGAGGCTCGTTGCAACGCGGCCAGGGCACCCTGGTACTGACCGCCGAGTCCGTCGAGCCGCTCCACCTCGGTGCGACGGTGCCGTCGAGGGACTGGCACTAAATGACCCACGTAACGAACGAGACGACCGTGGAAGAATGAGGGCTATGCGGACCCGACTGCTCTTTTCACAACGCGTCGTGCTCATCATCGCCCTCGCGTTCGCCCTCTACGTTCTCGGTATCTGGCTCACGAACCTCGGCACGCATCTGTTCACGGGATGGGTTGGTTACGCGCCACTTCAAAACAACAACACGATCCCGTACGCCGGGGGAATGCACGCGTGGGTCCGTCTGGTCATCTGGCTTCTACTCACGCTCGTGTGGACCATTACGTCGCTGTCATTGTTGCGGCCAACGCAGGCGCACGACAACACCGCGTCGAGCACGACACCGTGAGCGACCACGTGTCCCCGGTACGCGTGGCGGCACTGCAGATGCGTTCGGGCACCGACGTCCAAAAGAACGTGCTGGCGGCGACCGAGCTCGTGCACGTAGCCGCCGATCAGGGCGCGACCTACATCCAACTGCCCGAGTACTTCAATTACTACGGACCAGCCAAACACTTCGCCGACGTCGCCGAGGAAATTCCGGGCGTCACTTCGCGCGCAATGGGCGAAGTCGCGCGCGAGCGTCACGTCACGCTTCATCTGGGCAGCATGCTGCAAGACTCGCGCAGCGCCGAACGATCGGCGAACACCAGTGTGTTGTTGGGCGACGACGGTGCGATCATCGCGCTTTATCAAAAGACCCATCTTTTCGACATCGACGTACCCGGCGAGGTCTCGTACCGAGAATCCGCCGCCATCGCGGCTGGTTCGCGACTCGTCGTCGCCGAGCTCGGCGGCTTCACGCTTGGTCTGTCGATCTGCTTTGACGTGCGCTTCGCCGAACTGTATCGACAACTCGCGCTGCGAGGTGCCACCGTCTTCGCGGTGCCGTCCGCGTTCTCGGCGGTGACGGGACCCGCGCACTGGGAGGTGCTCTTGCGAGCTCGAGCGATTGAGAACCACGCGTTCGTCATCGCCGCGACCCAGGCGGGCACGACCGAAGAGGGACTCGCGACCTACGGACACGCGATGATCATTGATCCTTGGGGCAGTGTGCTCGCCCAGTCGAGCGGCGACGAGCAGGAGGTCGTGCTGTGCGATATCGATCTCTCACAAGTCGCACGACGTCGTCGTGAGATCGACGTCTTCGCACTTCGACGGCCCGAACTCTACGAACAAACGCGTGAATGAGCACTGCGCGCAGGGACCGACAAGGACGGTCGGCGAAGTAGAGTGGTTTTTAAGACGTTCGACGTAATCGCGAAGAGAATCAGCGGAACTAGGTGAACATAGTGGTATCTCTGGACTTCGAGCGACGCGACGTGTTCCTTGCGCTTCTCATCAATGAGTGTCCGAGTTGCGGCCTTCGCGGGCGGTACTCGCGGTGAGTTACTCCTTTCACGATCACTACCCTCCGGCGGAGCAGAAGTCGATCCTGTTCAGCCTCCAAGACGCCGTGTCCGCGGTCGATCGGGACGGAACGATCATCTACTGGAACCAGGCGTCCGAAAGCCTCTACGGTTACAAGGCCTCGGAGTTGATCGGCCACAGCATCAAAGAGCGCAGTCCGGGTCCGTGGAGTTCTAAGACCGCCCTCGACGCACTCGCCGTGGACCCGGGCCCCGTCGTCGGCGCCGATGAAACCTCGCGGATAATGAAATACGGTTCGATGCTGACGGTGTCGGTTCGATTTTCCGCCATGCGCGGCGAGTCGGGTGAGATGGTGGGACTGTCTGCGGTCTCACGTGACATCACGCGATACCGCGAGTCTGAACTCGCGCGCGCGGACCTCACGCGTCGACTCTTGAATCTCGAAGATGAGATCTCCAAGAAGATCGTCAACGACATTCATGACGGTGTCCTCCAAGAACTGATCGCGAACTCGTTGCGACTTCGCATGTTGATGAAAAAGGCTGACGATGAGGCGGCGTCGTCGCAACTTGAGTCAATCGAACGCTCCATCTCTCAGTCCATTGAGCAGTTGCGCACGATCATGTTCGAGGTCTCGCCCTCGGCGCTCGACTTCGGTGGCGTGCTCGAAGCATTGCGCGAACACTTCGATCGACTTCACGACATGTCCGAGCAGACAGAACTCGTGTTCGAGAATCTTCCCAGTCCTTCGCTGTCACCTCAGAACGCGTCGACGCTCTTTCGCATAGGTCGAGAAGCGATCACCAACGCGCTCAAGCACGCACACGCCTCGAACATTCGCGCGAGCATCGTCGAGGCGTATGGCGGGTACCAGATGTATATCGCCGACGACGGCCGAGGGATGACGAGTACGAAGTCTGGTTCCGGGCACTTCGGCATACAAACCATGCGCGACCGGGCCGAACAAGACGGGGGCCACCTGGACATCGAGAGCGACCCCGCTTCGGGAACGCGCATCCAGGTGTGGATTCCTCGTGTCGGAGGGGTTTCGAACCGGATTTAACCGTCGCGCGAGACGGCATCACGGGTAATATTCGTCAACTGGCGTGAGGTCTCGTAGGTGTGATTGATTGGCACTGACGGGGTTGTTTCGCGACAATGCGCAGAATGCGTAGGAAGAGTCGAAGTGGGAGTCGGACCCGTGGCAAGTGAGGGCGAACGTGACGCGCAACAAGCGCCAAAGTACGTCGGGCACCAGTGGGTCTCATTGAGCGTGCGCTTGTCTGTTCGAGGGTCGTCGCGGTGAGCGAGTCGCAACTTCGCGTGGTCGTCGCGGACGACAATGACGCGATGCGTCAGGCGATTGCGGACCTCATTGGTTCGGCGGACGATCTCGAAGTCGTGGGCATGGGTCGCAACGTGGAAGAGACGCTCGACCTGGTCGCGTCGCTCACCCCCGACGTCGTGGTCACCGACGTCTGGATGCCCGGCGGGGGTGGGGCTGCGGTCAGTGAAGGCGTCAAGCGCATTGGCGGCGTGCGCGGCGTCGTCGCGATCTCGGCGTCGTCGATTCGAGGCACCAAAGAGGCCGTGCTCGCGGCCGGTGCGTCGGCGTTCTTGCTCAAGGACACGGCCGACAAGGACCTCGTGCGAGTGATTCGAGAAGTCGCGGAGTCCCCGCGCAGCGCCATTCTCGAGACCAGGACGACCGAGGTCGTCGCGGTACGCGTCGTTGACCGATTCGGCGCGATTTTTGGTTGGGACGCGGGCGCCGAGGCGCTCTACGGCTGGACCGCTGACGAAGTGCTCGAACGAACCGTGGGGGATTTCGTCGTGGGACCGTGGACACTCGACGTCAGTGCCGAGATGATGGAAGTTCTCTCGCTTGGGCGCACTTGGGAGGGTGATTTCACGCACTCGAGGAAGGACCGCGCTCTCATCAAGGTCCACGGCATCTACGTTCCGGTCATTGTTTTTGGCGTCGTCCAGTGCATCGTGGCCATCACGTACCAAATTGGCTGACCGTGACGAGGCGAGGCGCGGCCCATCTCCAAGTGCGCGATATCGCTACGTCCGCAGTGTTTCCTTCGTACACTTGAAGCGGACGCGCCAGAGCGTGCCCACGTATTGACGTCGTCGAAACCGGGAGAGAATCATCGAAGAGGTAATCACTATCGCGATTGTGGACGACCACCGCATGGTCGCCGAGATGCTCTCGGTGATGGTCAAGGGTGAGTCGGACATGGCGTTAGTGGGAACCGCGCAAAACGTCGCCGAAGCCCTCGCGCTCGTCGAGCGAGAACAACCCAACGTCGTGCTGATGGATTACCGCCTGCCCGACGGCGACGGTATCGGCGCGGTCAAGAGCATCCTCGAGCGCTGGCCCGAGACCCACGTGGTGATGCTCTCGGGTGACGCGGGCCACGACCTTATGGCGCGCGCCATCGAGGCGGGCTGTGTGGGCATGCTGGCAAAGGACCGGCCAGTTGACGAACTACTGAGCGCCATCCGCTCGGCCTCGCGCGGCGAGCTCGTGTTCCGCGCGGACGACATGAACAAACTTCTCAGTCACTTGCGCAAGCCCGCGAATCCCGACGCTGATTTTCTGACGCCCCGCGAGATCGAGGTACTGCAGTTGCTCGCCGAGGGACTGTCCACTGAGCGGATCGCCACGGACTTATTTATCTCGGTCAATACCGTGCGAAATCACGTGAGCAAGATCCTCGCGAAACTCGGCGCGCACTCGAAACTCGAGGCGGTCGCTATCGCCACGCGCGACAAGATCGTCAACATCGGCGTCTAGGTTTTCACGGCGCCGTTCGCACGCCACCGCGAAACCCTGCAGTTCGTCAACGGTTCTGCACCGTCGAGTTCGTACTTATTGCTTCTTGGTGGCGATTTCGGCCGCACGCTTGGCCTTGGCCAAACGAGCCAACCTCTTCGCACGCGCGAGCGCGGCGCGGTGCCTCGCGAGTGCGGCCTTGGAGGGGGCGATCGAGGACTTGATGGTGGGCGACGGCGCCACAGTGGCGGGGGTCGCACCGAGCGCGAGTGCGCTGTTGGGCGAGGCGGCAGGGGTGCCGAGTCCGGTCGGACCGTTGTAGCCGTTCTGGCTGAGCGCTGCGTTGCAGAGGTACGTACCGCAGCTGCCGTCAGAACCCGACGTGACGCTGACCAGTGCGGAACGGTTCGCGTACAGGTCGGTCACGGGGTACGAGTTGGCGGGGAAAGAAGAGTTCGCAACCGCGAAGAGTGCACCGACGATAGGTGTCGCGACACTCGTGCCACCCGCGATGAGCAGGCCGGCCTGGTTGTAGGAGTCGTAGATCCACACACCGGTCGAGGGGTTCGCGACCGCGGCCACGTCAGCGACCGCACGGTTGGCACAACCGGTGTCGGTTTGCCACGTGGGCTTGGGCTCGTAGAGGCTGCAACCCGAGGTCGTGCCGTTCCACGCGGTCTCGTTGCCGTTGCGTGTGCCGATGCCGGACGCTTGGTTCAGGGTCGTGCCACCAACCGCGATCACGTCGGGGGCCGCGGCGGGAAAGTCGACGCCGTAGCCAGTGTCACCGGCCGCAGCCAGGATGGCGACGCCGGGGTGGTTGTAGTACAGGTTCGCGTCGCTGACTTCGCTCGCGTACTCAGGCAATCCGTAGCTGTTCGAGACCACGAGGGCGCCCATGGACACCGCGGTGTTCACGCCGGTTCCAAGGTCGCCGATGCTCGAGCTCGCGGCGTCGACGACGAGGATCTGGCAGTTGGGGCAGATGGCGCTCACCATGTCGACGTCAATGGACTCTTCGAGGGCCCACGCGCTGCTCGCGGCCGGCAGTGTGGCGCCGCCAGTCTCGTTGACCTGTTGGATGACACAGCTTGAGTTGGCGGTTGACACCGTGCCCGAGGGGCACGCCGACAGACCGAAGTGTGCGCGGTAGTGCGCGAGGTCGTTGACCAGGCTGGGGTCGGAGTTTGCGTCGACGATGGCGACGATCTCGCCAACACCATTGTTGTGACCGGTCGCTAGCGACGCGACGTTGTAGGCGGACTGCAGGTAGGCGGGCGAGTACGCGCCACCGTCACCGAGTTGGCCCGCCGAACTCGACACCGAGCTCGCTGGTCGCACGAAGGCCAAGCAGCGTGCGTGGCCCGGTGCCACGTTGGTGGAGCACACGGTTGAAGTTGCTGAAGTGTGTCGGGCGTTGATACCCGTTGCACTCGCACCCTGTAACGACGTAAGAAACATCGCGATCACGGCCGCCACGAGAACAAAGGCTTGCGAACTGTTCATCATCCTTCGGTGAAGAACCTTCATACAACCACCCCTCAGCGAGTTTTCAAGTGCCTCCGGACCTTCCAGAAGCGACTATCTATGGTCACTTTTTCCAGACGAAAGTTCATGATGCGGGTTCTCTGATTTCGAGACACGCAATGAACTAATTCGCGATGTGAAACTCGTACTACGTCGTGATGTGAGTTGAATTGGCAAAGTGCAAATGCACTACGCGCGCGTTGCGACGTTTACAAAAACAAGCGTGAGGTGTTTTGTTTTTCAGACACTCGCACATTTGTTGTGCGTGTGTTGATGTTGGCGCGACTAGATCAGGCGACGAGTCGTCGATCCGGCACGAACCAAAGGATCGCGACGATCACGAAAGAGGCGTAGGCAATATAGGGAGAGAGGAACGCGAGTCCGATCGACGACGTGTAGAGCAACGTCGACGCGTTCTCTTTTCGCGTGAGGCTCAGGATTCTCGACGACGTCTGGTCCTTCGGGTTGGCCCGGCGGATTGCGCTACTGAGCAGGCGAAACGCGAGCCCCGAGCCGTTAGCGACGATGGCGTAGCAGGCCGCGGGTAGTGACGCGCTGTGCTGGGCGCCGACCCAGGCCGTCACGAAGGGAATGAGCGACAGCCAAAAGAGAAGGTAAAGATTCGCCCACATCACTCCGGCACTTATGAGACGCGTCGCGTGCAACAAGTGATGGTGGTTCACCCAGTAGATGCCAATGAAGGCGAAGCTGAGCACGTACACCAGCAAAAGTGGGAGGCGGTGCGAGAGTGCGTGCACGTTCGAAGAGATTGGTGTCTTGAGTTCGAACGCCATGATCGTGATGATCACCGCTAAGACGCCGTCGCTGAACGACTCGAGTCGGCCCGTGCCCATGACCGCACTCGCAGAACTATTTGTCTCGTCGCTCAACGTCGTCTCTATCTCGAACGGTTCGCTCGTGCGCGATCAGAAGTTCGATGCGTAGGCGCAATCATTGTGCACCACTGTAGAACGTCGACGAGCACATCATTAATCACTGCGTGAAAACGTTGAGCGACGTTTAACGAAAAACGTGCTCGGGACGTTCGCCCAGGCTCACCTGCAGACGCACGTCCGCTTGCACCAATGCGAGGTCGTGCGCGTGCGTGACCCCAACGCAACGTGACTCAGTCTTCAGCACGTCAAAGCGCAAGGGCACATGGTGAAGAATCCTCCCCACCATTTCTGAGAGGAGCGATTCTGGCTTGTCTGCGAAGTCGTGCGTCGACAATTCTTGGTGCAAGAGTGACCACATCGCTGGTTGGAATCCCCAAAGGTTCATCGAGACTGTCGTCTCGGCGTCCAAGAACACCGGTGATTCGCCGTCGTCAGAGACGAAGCCGTCGGGCGTTGCGTGCACGAGACGTCGCTCCCAAATGTCGGTGAGGTGACCGTTGACCACGTGGCAGACCCCTCGCGACACTGGAAGATCGCCCACCAGCGCCCGGTCGAGTTGAAAGCCGATCAAACAGCACGTGTCTTTGGTCGCGAGGTGATTGGCCAATTGGACAAAGACCTGGGGGCCGTAGAGGTCGTCGGCGTTGGAAATGGCGAACGGGGCTGCAGGGTCGATGAATCGCTCGGCGGCGAGTACGGCAGGAACCGTGCCTCGAGGTTCTTCTTGGACCGCGAAGGAGATCATCCGGTCGAGCGGCCAGTGGCGACGCACGTGCTCTTCGATCTGAGGACCGGTCTCGGGGTTGACGACGATGACCACGCGCTCGAAGCCCGCGGTGAAGGCGTCTGAGGCCAGTAAGTCGATAACCGCCTCGCCGTGCACGCCAATGGGCGCGAGTTGCTTGAGTCCTCCGTAACGACGGGCTCGCCCGGCGGCGAGGATGACGAGTGTGGGTTTCATACCTACGACCACCGAATGATCGCCGACGCCCAGGTCATACCGGCGCCGAAACCGGTGAGCAGCGCGAACTCGCCGGGCTTGATTCGTCCGTTTTGTCGCGCGTCGTCAAAGGCCAAGGGAATCGAGGCACTCGAGGTGTTGCCGAATCGGTCGAGGACGACGACCGCGCGCTCCATCTCAATGCCCAGTCGTTGTGTCGCTGCCTGGATGATTCGAATATTCGCCTGGTGAGGGATCACGAGGCTCAGGTCGTCGGCGCTGATGCCGGCGCTCTCGAGGGCCTTTTCGGCCGAGTCGACGACGACGCGCACCGCGCGACGAAAGACTTCCTTGCCGTCCATCTCGAAGAATCCGCCATGCTCGCACGTGAGTAGGTCCGCGGCCGAACCATCAGCACCTAAGGAGAATGAGAGCAGGTCCGTGTCGTTCGGGTCGTACTCAAGCACTGTGGCGCCCGCGCCGTCGGCGAGGAGTACGGCCATGTTGCGGTCATTCCAATCGACCCATCGTGACAAATGCTCCGCACCGATCACGAGGATGCGCTTGTTGCCCGTCTCGAGGAGCCCGTAGGCGGTGCGAATCGCGTACATGAACCCGCTGCACGCCGCATTCACGTCCATGGCAGGACATGACAGCCCTAGCTCGTGGGCGATCATCGGTGCGGTCGCGGGCGCGATGCGGTCGGGCGTCGTGGTGGCGAGCACCAAGAAGTCGATGTCGGCGGGGTCCACGAAAGCATCATCCATGGCGCGCTTGCCCGCGAGAACACCCAATGATTTGGCCGAACCACCAATGCGACGTTCACGGATGCCGGTTCGCTCGGCAATCCAGTCGTCGGAAGTATCGAGGGTCTTGGAAAGTTCGTCGTTGGTGACGATTCGTTCGGGTACGGCAACGCCCCAACCCTTGAAACGAACTCCCATGTTTAGCCCCTTCTGCGGCACGTGATGCAGAAAGTCTAGGCGGTCGGCTTCTGTGGCGCATTGAGGACTTGGAGCGAGCAACGCGCCACACAAATCTGTCGTCCCTGATCATCAGTGAGATCGATGTGCCAGACGTGCACCGTACGGCCCTTGCGGATCGGCGTGGCGGTCGCGGTGAGCATGCCACTGGTCATCGAGCGAAGGTGCGAGCAGTTCAGCTCGGTGCCGACCACGATCTGATCGGGACCGACACTCACCGCTCCACCTGTGGACGCCGCACCTTCGGCGAGCAGTGCTGAAACGCCGCCGTGCAGTATCCCGTAGGGCTGGTGGACCTTCGGCCCCACTTCGACGCGCATGATGACCTTTTCGGGCGAGACGAGGACCGTCTCGATGCCGAGTTGTCGGTGGACGCCGCCCTCAAAGGACGAATAGTCAGTGCTGTTCTCGCTCATCGGACCAGTTTAAGTACCACAGGTAGCCTCTCTCTATGCATCGCGAGGTCGACCTGCGCAGTGACACGGTCACCCAACCCACGCCCGCGATGCGTGACGCCATGGCGGCGGCGACAGTGGGCGACGTCGGTTACGACGAGGACCCCACCGTCAACGAGCTCGAATCGCGATTCGCTGCGATGGTCGGAAAAGAGAAGGCCGTCTTCGTACCTTCAGGCGTGATGGCGAATCAAATCGCGGTGCGCGTGCTGACCAAGCCCGGTGACCTTATCTTGGCCGGACGGCGTCAGCACGTCGTTAGTTTCGAGATGGGTGCGTCGGCGAGGAATTCGTCAGTGCAATTCTTGACGCTCGACGATACGCACGGCGTGCTCGAACTGCGCGACGTCCTAGACAGCATTGACGCAGAACTCGATCACCAACCTCACGTGGCTCTCGTCGCCATCGAGAACACGCATATGCCGTCGGGCGGAACGCCGTGGGAACTGGACGACGTGCGCGCGCTGAAAGACGCGTTGGGCGAGGTGCCTCTTTATATGGACGGGGCTCGCTTGTTCAACGCCGTCGTCGCGACCGGGACGTCCGCACTCGAGTACGCCGAGTCCGCGGACGTACTTATGGCGTGCCTCTCGAAGGGACTTTGTGCACCGGTGGGTTCACTTCTTGCTGGATCGCGCCGCGCAATGACCGCGGCGACAGTCGAGCGCAAGCGTTTGGGCGGCACGATGCGCCAGGCGGGTTTTCTCGCCGCGGCGGGGCTCGTCGCACTTGACACGATGATCGATCGATTGGCCGAGGATCACGAGAGGGCTCGCACTCTGGCGCACGTCTTCGCCGACGCTTTCCCCGAGTCGAACTACGACCCCTTGACGTGTCGCACCAATATCGTGACGTTCGATCATCCTGAGGCGCGAAAGCTCGTCGCCCATCTGGAGGAACTCGGCGTGCGCGGCGGAACCGTCGCACCGCGACGAGTCCGTTTCGTGACCCACTCGGGCGTGAACGACGACGACGTCGACTACGTCACCGACGTCGTGGGGAATCTGGACTTTTCGTTCTCGCACGCGTGAAGCAGTGTTCGCTCGTTGTTTGCAAGGAAATCACCCGCCGCGTCTGGCTCGCGGTCCCCGACAGGCGGTAGCCTTGGGAGGCTCAAAGGCTTGTTATGACTGATATTCTCCACCTTTCGACATTCCTGCACCGTCCGATTTTCGACGCCGACGGTGACCGGATTGGACGCGTCCAGGACCTGGTCGCGCGCCTCGGCGACGATCCGCACCCTCCCATCGTGGGCGTCGTCATAAAAATCGAAGGACGTAATCTCTTCGTGCCCATCAGGAAAGTGGGCGGCCTCGATCAGGGTCGCATGACGTTTCAGGGAAAACGAGTAGACCTTCGTCGATTCGAGCGTCGCCCGGGAGANNTGGGAGGTCGTGGGCGTCGACCCGGGTCGACGTCCCTTTCTTCGTCGAGTGCTCGGCCAGCGCATAGGACAGCGCGTGAAGGCCGAATCCATCGTCGACTTCGCCTCGATCGAACCGTTCGTCGCGCACGTACCATCGGCGAAACTTCGTATTCCCTACCGAAAACTCGCCAAGCTTCATCCTGCCCAGATCGCGGACATGGTCGAGCAGGCGAGCCACGAGGAAGGCGAAGAGATTATCGAAGCGGTGGGTCGCGACCGTGAACTCGAGGCCGACGTATTCGAAGAACTCGACACCGAGCACCAACTCGAGTTTCTCGAGGCGCGCAGTGACACCGAAGCCGCACGGTTGTTGTCGCGCATGGAGCCCGATAACGCGGCGGACCTCATCAATGAGGTGGAGCAGGATCGCCGACTTCCCATCCTCGAAAGCCTCCCGTCCGCCCAGCAGACCAAGGTTCGTCAATTGCTCTCGTATAACGCGGAGAGCGCGGGCGGGCTGATGAATCCCGATTTCGTCTCGGTACCCCCTAGCGCGAGCGTCGAGGACGCTCTTGACGCAATACGCACCTCCAAG
>PKZI01000060.1:0-2308 GCA_003133005.1 Acidimicrobiaceae bacterium
ATCCTCGACGCCGACAAAGAAGGATTCCTGCGTTCGCGCAGCGCCCTCATCCAGACCATAGGACGCGCCGCGCGTAACTCGAACGGTGAGGCGGTGCTCTACGCCGACCGCATGACCGATTCCATGCGCGAGGCAATATCGGTGACCGAACGTCGCCGAATCCTCCAGATTGCCTATAACCAAGAACACGGCATCGAGCCCCAGACCATCATGAAGAACGTGGCAGACATTCTCGGTCGGCTGCGTTCGGAGTCGGCACCCGAGCCGACGAACCGGACCCACGGGATCACGTCGCTCGAGAGTACGTTGCCCGATGATCTCAATCTCGAGATGGCTCGCGTGGAAAAGGCCATGTTGCTCGCCGCTGGGGATTTGCGATTCGAAGAAGCAGCCGCGCTCCGTGATTACCTCCACTCGCTCCAGCGTCAGGGTCTCGATTCGCCCGTCGACAACCTGAGTAACGTACCTTGACCGGTATTGTGCCCTAATGACTTCGTCGATTCGCGTCCAGGGTGCGCGCGTGCACAATCTCAAAGACTTATCGGTGGAGATTCCGCGCGACCAATTGGTCGTTTTTACGGGTTTATCGGGTTCCGGTAAGTCGTCACTCGCCTTTGACACCATTTACGCCGAGGGTCAGCGCCGCTACGTCGAAAGTCTTTCGGCCTACGCGCGCCAGTTCCTGGGTCAGATGGACAAGCCCGACGTGGAGTTCATCGAAGGACTTTCGCCAGCAATTTCAATCGACCAGAATACGGCGTCACGTAATCCTCGCTCCACGGTGGGCACGATCACCGAGATTCACGACTACCTGCGACTCCTCTTCGCGCGCGTAGGCGTCCAGCACTGTCACCTTTGCGGGCGCGTCGTGACGCGCCAGACGCCCCAGCAGATCGTCGATCTCGTGCTCACGCGTCCCGAAGGCACCAAGTTCCTCGTACTCGCCACGGTCGTCGACGGTCGAAAAGGTGAGTACAGCACGCTGCTGAACGAACTCGCCGCCCAGGGCTTCAGTCGGGTTCGCGTTGATGGCACCGTGCTCGAACTCAGCGAGCGCGACAGCATCGACCTGGCGCGTTACGAACAGCACACCATCGACGTCGTCCTCGACCGTCTTTCGGTGAAAGCGTCAAGCCGTCAGCGACTGACCGAGTCGGTCGAGACCGCGCTCAAACTCACTAAGGGTGTCGTGACGTTCTATTTCATCGATGATGACGAACTCGAACAGTTCTCTGAGAAGATGGCGTGCAGTCACGACGGCATCAGTTTCGCCGAACTCGCGCCGCGTGACTTCTCCTTCAACTCGCCCTACGGCGCGTGTCCCGTGTGCACGGGACTGGGCACACGTTTCGAGGTCGATCCCGAGTTAATAGTGCCAGATCCGACGTTGTCGCTCGCCGACGGCGCGTTGGCGCCGTGGTCGGGTGCGCGCTTTAAGTACTTCGAGCGTCTCATTGGTGGTATCGCCGACATGGGTGAGTTCAGCGTCAAGACGCCGTGGAACAAATTACGAGCGAAGGACAAGAAACTCGTCCTCTACGGGGTGGACAAGAAGACAGTGCCGGTCAAGTACCGCAACCGCTACGGCAAGGTCCGCACCTACGACACGACCTATCGCGGCATCATTGAATGGCTGGAGCGAAAACGCTCCGAGGCTGACGGCGACTGGTCCCGCGAGCAAGCCGAGCAGTACATGCGCGAAGTGGAGTGCACCGCGTGCAATGGCCAACGTCTCAAGCCCGAAGTGCTCGCGGTACGCGTGCACGGTCACAACATCGCCGACGTGAACGCCATGACCATTGATGAGGCGATTGACCTCTTCAAGAAGCTCAAGCTCACCAAGCGCGAGGAGACCATCGCGCGCCAAGTCATCAAGGAGATACTCGCGCGTCTCACGTTCTTGATGGACGTGGGACTGGACTACCTCACGCTTAGTCGCGCCTCCGCGACACTCTCGGGTGGCGAAGCCCAGCGAATTCGTCTCGCCAGTCAGATCGGCAGTTATTTGGTGGGCGTGCTCTACGTGCTGGACGAACCGTCCATTGGTCTGCACCAGCGCGACAATCGTCGTCTCATCTCGACACTCGAGCGGCTGCGCGACCTCGGGAACTCGGTCATCGTGGTCGAGCACGATGAGGAGACGATTCGATTAGCCGATTTCATCGTCGACATCGGTCCCGGTGCCGGAGAGTTCGGTGGCGAAGTCGTGCACGCGGGTACCTACAAGGAACTGCTCGAGAACACGAAATCGATCACCGGCCAGTACTTGTCCGGTGAGCGGGCCATCTTCGTGCCCGCGACGCGACGA
>PKZI01000060.1:2315-2584 GCA_003133005.1 Acidimicrobiaceae bacterium
GCTCGGGCAAGTCGACGCTGATCAATGCCATCTTGTTGAGTTCACTGGAGCGGCAAGTGAACCGGGCAAAAACCCACGTCGCCGAGCACGACACGACACTGGGCGTGTCCAACCTCGACAAGGTGGTGGCGGTTGACCAGCAGCCAATTGGTCGCACGCCGCGTTCGAATCCCGCGACGTACACCGGCGTGTTCGACAAGATCCGCAAGCTCTTCTCCGAGGTACAAGAATCCAAGGTCCGCGGGTACCAACAAGGTCGATTCTCCTTC
>PKZI01000162.1 GCA_003133005.1 Acidimicrobiaceae bacterium
GCTAATTTCGGAGCCGGTGATCCGCTTCTCGCGCATCGGAGTGACGAAATGGTGACGCTCTACGAACTCGATGAGTTCGCAGCTGTTTTAGCCACGTGGATTGAGTAACGAGCCAGCAGAAATGGCGCAACGTGCATCGCGCCGGTGTCGTGGTGTCTGGGACGCGAAGAACCTGTGGAGCCTCGCTCAGTAGTTTCGAAGAACTGAAATGACTTTTCCAAAAATGGTGACGTCATCGGCGTCGAACTCCATTGGCTCCATACTTCGATTCTCGGGCTTGAGCACCACTCGATTCCCTTGTGGGAAAAATCGCTTAACAGTCGCTTCATCATCGAGGATTCCCGCGACGACAATCTCGCCAGAGTTTGCGCTCGGCTGACGTTGTACCACGAGGAAATCGCCGGGCAATATGCCCGCCTCAATCATTGAATCACCGCGTACCTGGAGTACGAAACTGTCGCCCCGTCCACAAAACTGCTCAGGTATTGACATCACTTCATGCGCGACCTCTACGGCCAATACACCGGTACCAGCAGCGACGTCACCAACGAAGGGGATGTAACGAATGCGCTGGTCGGGTGCGGGGTTTTCAACGTCGAGACGAACAGTGAGCGTGCGCGGCTGTTGTGGATTCTTCTCAATGTAACCAGCGCTCTTTAGGACCTCTATGTGGTTGGCGACGGTCGCAGGTGACTTAAGTCCAACGTGGTCGCCAATCTCACGAATCGTGGGTGGAAAGTTTCGCTCTCGCTGGCAGGTGACGATGAATTCGAGGATCTGACGTCGCATTGGGGTGAGTACTTCGGCCATGGGAATCCTCCGCTATCGAACAGTTGTTCGTATGTTAGGTGAGAAAGACACAGAAATCAAACACCTGTTCGCTCGTTTCCCAAAGTGGCGAAAGTTCAGTCCTTTTCAGCCGCGTCAGGTGAGGAGTCGCACTGTTTTCGAGACGCTGGTGTTTTTGCTGGTACGTCCGGGCAGGACGACCATTGTGCGTTCCAACAAGGAGAGAAAGTGGCTGATCAACTAATTAACCAAGGTGAAGGACAGTGCTGGCGAGATTTCGCGGACGTTCTTGAGGCGGGCGTGGCGCGAATTCTTCTGTACGGCCCACCTGGAACAGGAAAGACCTTCGCGGCGCTTCATTTTGGCGTGCCAAGCGCCGCTGAACGCCTGGTCTGCACCGAAGACCTCACGACGGGTGAGATTACGGGTACGTGGATGCCCGCGGGTGAGGGGCGCTGGGAGTGGCGAGAGGGACCGGCCATTCGTGCGTGGCACGACAATGGTGGTCTTGGGGGCAGATTGGTCGTCGATGAGGTTGATCGAGCCTCGGGTGATGCCTTCAGCACTCTTCTCGCAATTACTGATTCCGTCGAATCTTCGAGGTGGCGCAACCCTCAAACCGGTTCGTGGGTTCGACCTGGACCACATTTCAGCGTCGTGATGACGACTAACGCCGAAGACCTCGACGAGATTCCGTCTGCACTGCGCGATCGTTTCCCTGTCGCCATTCGCGTAGATCAGCCGCATCCTTCGGCGCTCGAAAGTCTCAGTCTTGACCTGCGAGGTCCCGCCTTGGCCGGCGCCTTCGGTGAGCCGTCACGTCGCGTGTCGCTACGAAGCTTTCACGCCTTTGATCAGTTGCGTCACCACCTCGGCGCTGAACGCGCGGCTCAATTGGTCTTTGGGGCTGGTCGGGCCAATGACGTCCTGGATGCGCTCGTGATCGGCGCACTTCGATGAGCGCTGGATCTGTCTACCCAGAGTTGGTGACGGGGCGCGAGGACGGCATGCCGGCAGGACCGTGGCGAATCGAAGCCGGTTCGTCGTTACGAGGCGGCGCGAGTTGCGACCTCAGCAACCGCGTGTTGCAAGTACCACTGGGCGGAGGAGAAGTAGCTCGACTCATTCGCGCACACGAGCTCATGCACGTACGAGTGAGTCCGCATCGTCCGGTTCGTGATTTTGGCGACGTCTCGGCGAGGGCGCTCGAATGTGCCGAGGAGTTTCGAGTGAACACCTTGCTCTCGCGAGCTGGTTTTGCGACAACCATCTTGCGCGATGGTAGTGAGAAGGCGGGGGGACGAAGCGTCGCTGAGGCAAATGACTGGCCTGAGGCAGTTCGATTTTTGCTCGCCGTGCTGGACACCGGTGCAGAACGCGAGTACCTCGCGGGCGTGCGAATCTCCCAGCCGAGTTGGATGCCCGCGCTGCGGGCGGTTCGAAAGCGAGTTCTCAGGTTCGCTGTGACAACGTCGACGATCGACCTCGCTAATACTTCGCTTAGTGAGAGTGGCGTACCCGGGGGCTACGCCAACTTCACGGTTACGCTCGCACGAATTGTGGACCGTGCCGCAGGCTCTCAAGTGCCGAGCGGCCCCGACGAGCTACGCGTATTCCGGCGCTCACTCGAACCAGGCGCGCGGCGCGCTCCGTCGGGCGTCTTCGCAAAATTGGTTTTTGACGTGGAGGGAATCACGGTCGACAATAAGTCCCGTGCACACTGGCGCCGAAGTCAGCCGTCCGTAAGTGGCGTCGTGATGCGCTATCCAAGTCGACTGCTCACCGACGACATGCAACGAGCGTTTGGTGCGAAGAAGCGATGTGACGGTGGGCTCGTCATCATCGACCAATCGGGATCGATGGACATCGATCCGGGCGAACTCGCTGCACTGGTGGCGCGCGCACCTGGCTCGTTGGTAGTGGGCTATAGCCACCAGCCGGGTGATGCGACGTCCAAGCCCAACGCGTGGATTTTGGCCCAACGCGGCACACTCGCGCACCACTTCCCGTCGGGAAACGTGGGCAACGGTGTTGATGGCCCGGTACTTCGTTGGGCGATCGCGCGTGCTCGGCCCAACGAGCCAATTGTGTGGGTGACGGACGGACAGGTGACTGATTCCAATGATCATCCCAGTGACGTACTCACGGCGGAATGCGCGGCGCTTGTCACGCGACACCGAATCCGAATGGTGCGCAACTTCGCTGGCGCCGCACCGGCCCTGGCACGTCACAGGCCCTTCGTACACTCTGAATTCGGCAGGGTTGGTCGCAAGTTGCTTGAGAATAAGGCGTCGTAGCGCCTAGAAATTCTCAAAGTTGGTCTTGCAACGAACATCTGTTCGCTTTATAATTACGAACATGTGTTCGTTTAGGTCAGGAGTCGGCCATGGCAGCTGTTGAAGTGATCGAAGTCCCCGAGTTCGTTGAACCAGGTCACGACCACTATTTACGTCTGGTGACGCTGGAAACGACACCTCAAGTCCTTCGTACCGGTCCCACGCTCTCCCAACGGCGCGCTGCTCGTCGACGCATGCTCCAGCGCCGACGTCGCACGATCATCGTGCTCCTCGTCATAGCGGGTACTGCCCTCCTGGCCGTGCCGGGCCACACCTTTGGGGCGACCAACAACGCAGGACTGAGCACCGACGTCGCGAACAGTTCAGAATTAGCACCTGGCATGGTCTACGTCGTGCAGCCCGGGGACACGATGTCGTCGTTAGCGAGGATGGTCAATCCAGTCGATCCTGCTCTTGCACGCGCTGCTCTCGTTCGCGAACTGGATTCGTCGTACGTGGTGGCCGGTGAGCACGTCCTTATTCCTTAGAATTTCAAGGATTTAGGTGTATCGTGAGTGCTGTGCGCTGTCCCTTCTGTGCCGCAGATGACGACCGCGTTGTCGACTCACGGCTCGCGGAAGATGGAGTGGCCATACGACGACGTCGCGAATGCGCGGCGTGCAACCAGCGCTACACCACTTTTGAGCGAATCGAAGAGGCTCCGCTCTTCGTCATTAAGAGGTCAGGCGACCGCGAACCCTTTAATAGAGCCAAAATCCTTCTTGGCGTGCGCGCCGCGTGCAAAAACCGCCCCGTCGATGAGCAGATCATGGAATCGCTGGTCGTCGCTGTCGATGAATCCATGCGGCTTTTGAATCGTGACGTCACGAGCGAGGAAATAGGCATGGCCACACTTGAGGCCCTGCGCGACGTCGATGACGTGGCGTATGTGCGTTTTGCCTCCGTTTACAAGGGATTCGAAGACACTGATGACTTTGCGCGTGAGATTGGCATGCTGGTAAAGCCCACCGCCCCCAAGCTGCGGGGCTAGTCGTGCGAATTCTCAGGGTCGAGGCAACCTCGGCGATGGCGATCTACGCGCACCCCGACGACGCCGACGTCGCAGCGGGTGGTCTGCTCGCCCAATTGGCCAGTGAGGGCTGTGCGGTTCATCTGGTCGTGGTCTGTGACGGCGCCAAGGGCAGTCACACGCCCCAAGCCGACGCGCGATCGTTGCGCGACGTTCGACGAGGGGAGCTTCAAGAGGCGGCGGATCTCCTGGGTGCCAAAAGCCTGCATTGTCTCGATCGTGAAGACGGGGAAGTGACCAACGACGCCGAACTGCGTGGTACGTTCGTCGAACTTATTCGTCAGCACCAACCCGAGGTCGTCGTGGGACCCTATCCCACCGCGACGTTTTTCGCAGGGGTCTACGTCAATCACCGCGACCATCGTGAAACGGGATGGGCCTTGCTTGACGCGGTCGCGCCCGCCGCGGCTATGCCGCTCTATTTTCCCGACAGAGGTCCTGCTCATCAAGTGCGTCAAATACTGCTCAGCGGCACGCACGAACCCGACGTTGTCGTCGACGTCTCGCACACGATCGACACGAAGGTTGCGGCGGTGTTGGCACATTCCTCACAGATGGCGGGGGATTCGGACGTCATCCGCGACGTGGTCTACGGGCGCGCGGAACAGGCGGGCCGACCGGTGGGGATCTCCTTCGGTGAATCGTTTCGCAGTGTCGAACTCGCCTTCTGAGGGTCCGACGGTCGACGAGGCGTCCGTACTGCACGTCGACCTCGACGCGTTCTTCGCCTCGGTCGAGATACTCGATGATCCGAAACTGCAGGGAAAGCCCGTGTGCGTCGGGGGCGCGGGCGCGAGGGGAGTGATCGCGAGCGCGAGTTACGAGGCGCGCAGGTTCGGCGTGCGAAGCGCCATGCCAAGCCTGATCGCACTTCGGCTTTGTCCTGACCTCATCATTCTGCCGGGTCGCTTCGAGAGGTACGAGGCGTATTCACGTCGTTTTCGTGACATCATCAACGACCTCACGCCCGACTTTGAGCCGCTCGGTCTCGACGAGATCTTTTGTGACCTACGGAGTCTTCGGCGACTGCACGTCGCGCCGCTTCTGGCGGCCGCGCAACTACGTCAACGAATCTCCGACGAGCTCGCTCTTCGTTCGGGGATAGGACTCGGACGTAACAAATTGTTCGCAAAATTGGCGTCAAAACAGGCCAAACCGCGAGTCGTGGGCGGCGAACTCGTCGAGGGCCCTGGGGTCGTCTGGGTCAGTCCCACGCTCGAAGCCGAGTGGCTCGAACAGTTGCCCGTGCGTGCGTTGTGGGGCGTGGGACCCGCGACCGCGGCCAAGTTGGAGCGACTCGGGCTTCGCTACGTGCGCGAACTCGCCCACGTCGACGAAGCGACGTTGGCCCAGCACGTTGGAGTAGCAATGGCGTCGTCCTTGAGCGCGTACGCGAAAGGCGAGGACCATCGAGAGGTCGTCGTTTCCCGTGAGGCGAAATCGGTGGGTCACGATCAAACATTCGCGCGTTCGCTCGAGCGTCTGGACGAGATCGTCGATGCGCTCAAGGTCCACGCCGCCGTCGTCGCGCGAGCGTTGCGCGGTGAGTCGCGCGTGGCACGCACGATAACGGTGATCGTTCGCTTCGACGATCGAACGAGCGTGTCGCGCGCACAGACGCTTGCGTTCGGTCTTGATGATGAGATGGGCATCGCCGCGATAGCGACGGCGCTGATCCAGACGATCAACCTCACGGGAGCGGTGCGCCTGCTCGGACTGCACGCGTCGACGTTTCTCGAGCGAGAGCGCAACGCGCTCCAATTGAGTTTCGCCATTGACACCACGACCGTCGATCCGAGGGTGCGTGCGTCAGAGACTGGTCTCGAGCGTCAGGTCGATCGCGAGGCGTTACGCGACGCGGTTGACGAAGTCCGACGGCGATTCGGTCGCACGTCGCTCGGTACGGCGTCAGAACTCAAGGAAGGCGGCGTGCACATTGAAGTCCAACGCGGCAGTCACGCGTTCGGTCCTAACCAATCGCGTAGCGATGAGTGATGCGTGTACTTGCCCTACGGGAGGATCGTCACCAACGTGCCGATTGGCGTTGAGGGCCAGACCGTCTTCGCCGAGGCGAAGGGCATCTCCACGCAACCGAGACTCTGCGCGAAGCCGTAGGAGTAGCGGATGAAACCGTGCAGCGCGTCGCCGCCATTGAAATAGGAGATCCAAGGAATTCCGGGATCGGAGTAGTGCGAGCCGTCGGGATTGGTGCCGGTCATGGTCTGGCTCGTGTAGCGAAGGTACACCGGATACGTGCCAGTCGCAGTGGGAGCGACGGAGATACCCGTATTGACGAGCGTGTGAAAGGTGGGTACGCCCGCCACGTAGAGCGTGAGGGTCTCCGGGTCGGTCTCGGTGACACTGACGTAGTTGTACGTATTCGTGTCGACGGTGCCGTTTTCGGCGGCACTCACGAGATCGTCCCACGTGGTGGGATCAGCGACGCCCGTCGTGGGAAGCCCGTTCGCGTTCTGAAACGCCATCAGCGCTCCGGTCACGAGCACATTGTCGACGCCCACGCGCCACTGTGAACTCAAGGTCGCGGGCAACTGGGGATAGGACCAGGTGAACGTGCCGGGTTCTTGCACGCCCGGGTCCACGCCTTGGACGCTCGGCGTAAAGGTGAGGGGAAGGTAGTTGGTCTCGGCGAGAAGTTGCTCTTCCCATGTGACGTTGGTCGAAATGTTGGTCGTGAGCGCGCGAAGTGCGTCGAAGCGACACTTGGTAGTGCACGACATCACGGTCGGCGTCTCGATGGTGTAGCGCACTTGTGGCCTCAATTTCGAGATTGCGATCGCCTGCACGTCGCGTGGTCCGATCTGTTGCCATTTCGTAGCGAGCGCGGGTTTGATCACGAGTTTGGGAAGTTGGGACGTGTTGATCGTCGTGTTGAAATGCAGGCGCACGATGGGCATCGCCGCGCTAAGGGTGGGCGCCACGGTGCTCGACACGTGAACGACGGGAGTGGCGTTCGCCGAAATTGCCGGCACGACGGTGAGTCCGACAAGGCTCACGAGCGCACTAATCAGCACTTTTGAGCTTCGCGGCATGGTTCTAGCGTAATCGGGCACATGAGCGCCCCCAAGGTGTCTACGCTGGGTGGAGAGAGAAGAGGTTCTATGAGCACCGCAAAGACCATTGGTATCGCCGTCTTGGTCGTGGTGATCGCGATAATCCTGTTCTCAGTCATTGGCTGGGTGTTCTCGCTCGTGCGCATTGTCATTGAGGCGGCGATCATCGTGGGCATCTGTTACGTGGCGTACCTGGCAGTTCGTCGCTCGAAAAAGAGTTCGAGCTAGCCCGAGTAGGCTTCGTAGTTCTGGCGGCGTGGCCGAGCGGTTAGGCAGGGGCCTGCAAAGCCCCGTACTCCGGTTCGAATCCGGACGCCGCCTCCAAGAAATTGCCATGGATGTTCGATATGTTCGTCGGTGGTTACAACCCACGCGACGGACGTCGAGGCAGCTCATTACGAGAGCGACACGACAGTCCTCGCGAGGTCGCGAAGAGGCTTCGGGGATCAGTACGGGAGCACCGCGGCTTGCGCACCGAGTGCCGCCAGTCGTTCTCGCAGGAATTTCCTCTCGACTTCGTTTTCGCTCACTTGCAGCGCCAGTTCGTACGAGGCGCATGCTTGCTCACGATTTCCAATGCGCGCGAGAAAGTCAGCGCGGGCACTCGCAAAATAGGCGTACTGCGCGAGAAACGGATCGCCGGAGAGCTCGTCGAGCGCCGCCAGGCCCGCCTGAGGTCCCCGCGCGAAACCCACGGCAACCGCGCGGTTGAGCGCCACCACTGGCGAGGGCCACGTGAAGCGCAGCACGTCGTAGATCGCGACGATCTCTCCCCAGTCAGTCTCTGAGAACGACGATGCCTCGGCGTGGACGGCGGCTATCGCGGCCATGAGTGCGAAGCGAGACGGCGGCCGGTGGGTCAACGATTCTCGCACGAGACCAATTCCCTCTTCTATGGCGTCGTGGTCCCACTTGGAGCGATCCTGATCCTCGAGAAGTATCAGTGTTCCGTCGAGCGACAGACGTGCGTGGCGTCGCGCGTCAGAAAGAAGGAGGAGAGCGAGCAAGCCCGACACGCCGGGATTATCAGGCAATAGTTCGCGAAGCATTCTCGCGAGTTGTAGAGCGCGACTCGTCAGGTCCTCGCGGACGAGTTGTCCACCCGAAGGCGCGGTGTGGCCCGTGGTGAATACCAAGTGCACGACGTCCAGCACCGCGTCCACACGCTCGGAGAGTTCCGCAGCGGCAGGAACGTGATAGGGAATTGCGGACGTGGCGATTTTCTTTTTGGCCCGGGTCAGCCGCGCCGCCATTGCCGATTCCTTTATGAGGAACGCTCGTGCCACCTCTGACGTCGTGAGTCCACACACGTAGCGCAAGGTGAGGGCGATCTGAGACTCCAGCGCGAGCGCCGGATGACAGCACGTGAAAATGAGACGAAGTCGATCATCGCTGACGTGACTATCTTCCTCGCTCTCGTCGAGGGAGTCCCCACCGCTCTCCACGAGCAGGGGCATGAGTCGATCGTGCCTCGTGTGGCGACGAAGCTGGTCAAGTGCTCGGTGGCGAGCGACGGTGGTAAGCCAAGCGCCGGGCCGCTTCGGTACTCCGTGTGTGGCCCAGTCGTTGAGGGCGGACGCGTACGCTTCTTGGACACATTCTTCGGCGATGTCCATGTCACGCGCCACCCTCAACGTGGCCGCAAGGACGTACGCCCACTCGTTACGGTGCGCGTCCGCCACTGCGAACTCGGCCTGCCAACGCCCGTCGCTCAGGTTGGCATTATTGGTCGTACTTCGACCCCTCCCTGTGAGGCTGGAACGTCTCTCGCGATCGCGAGCGCGGCGTCGAGGTCGTCGGCCTCAATCAGGTAGTAGCCCCCGAGTGCTTCCTTGGTCTCGGCGAATGCACCGTCGGTGACCGTGACTTTGCCGCTCTTCTCGTGGCGAATACTGGTGGCACTTGAGGTGTGGTGCAACGCGTTGCCGCCTCGCAAGCTTGCCCCGTGCTTTTCGCCAAAGGCCATGTGGCCCTTCATTATCGTCTCTTGTCCCGCTGGATCTTGCCATATGGGGTCGGACTCATCTTGGTAGATCAAAATCAGGTATTCGGGCACGTCATCTCCTCTGTTCTCTTAAGTACTTCCGGTCTTCTCTACGACGAGTGAGGAACGACGAAATCGACATTTTTGACCAAGAATCGTAGTTACCCCTTCGCGCTGCATGGTAGCGCCGCGAACCGCCAATCACAATGGATGAACGCGGCTGGAGAGAGGTCGAATGCGCTGTTGTACCGTTGCCCGGACTGGTCAACCTCGATCTTTTGCAAATCACGCTGTAGCCGACTTTTGAAAGTCTCTCCGGTAGAATCAGGTTCGTTACACCTCAAAGAGAGCGGACACATTCATGGCTGGTTCGGAACATCCCCTGGTCAAGTCCAAGGCCGTGAACGCCTCGGAGGTCGCTTCGTGGCTGATCGACATGGATGGTGTACTGGTTCGAGAAGAGCACCCGATCGAAGGCGCCAATCGATTCCTCGAGTTGCTACGCGAGAATGACACGCCATTTTTGGTGCTGACGAACAATTCGATGTTCACCCGTCGCGACCTCAGCGCGCGACTCAAGCACAGTGGCCTGAACGTGCCCGAGGACCGAATGTGGACCTCGGCTCTCGCGACCGCGGGTTTCCTCGCGGCGCAACGACCCAAGGGTTCGGCCTTCGTGATTGGCGAGGTGGGGCTCACGACGGCACTGCACGACGCGGGTTACACCCTCACCGAGAACAATCCGGACTACGTGGTGGTGGGCGAGACGCGCAACTACAGTTTCGAAAGCATCACCAAGGCGGTACGACTGGTGAGCAAGGGCTCGCGCTTCATTGCGACCAACCCAGATCCCACCGGACCAAGCCGCGAGGGTCCACTTCCCGCGACGGGTGCGGTCACCGCGCTCATTAGTCGAGCCACGGGCAAAGTGCCCTACTTCATTGGCAAGCCCAACCCCCTCATGATTCGCTCCGCGCTGCGCGAACTCAACGCGCACTCCGAGACAACCGCGATGGTGGGCGACCGTATGGATACCGACGTCGTCGCGGGCCTTGAAGCGGGTTTGCACACGATTCTCGTGTTGTCGGGTGTCTCGGACGAGGAGGCGGCGCACCGCTATCCCTACAAACCGTCGCGCGTCGTTCGTTCGGTCGACGAACTTGCCGACGAGATCGAAAAGAGTCTGGTCGAGAAGACTTAGCGGTAGTGGCGACGCCGCTCGTGAGGTTTGGTCAGGACTGACGGCGCCCAGCCGGCGTCGGGAGCGTTGAGGTTGGTACCCGGCGGCACGATCTCGTCGATGCGGTCAAGCACGGCCGCGTCGAGCACGATCTCACTTGCGCCAAGTTGTGACTCGAGGTGCTCCATGGTGCGAGGACCAATGATGGCCGAACTGATCGCCGGGTGCTCGATCACGAAGGCGATTGACAACTCGATGAGCGAGAGACCGGCGTCTGACGCCACTTTCGACAGCTCTTCGACCGTCTCGAGCTTCTTCTGATTACCCGGGAGACTTAGGTCATAGCGCGCAGGGATTCGGTCCGAGCGTCGACTCGTATTTTCCTTGCCAATACCAAAACGTCCGGAGAGCCATCCTCCCGCGAGCGGGCTCCACGGAATCACGCCCATGCCGTACTTGAGACAGGTGGGAAGCACGTCGCGTTCTATGCCGCGCACGAGTATGGAGTAAGGAGGCTGCTCAGTGCGAAAGCGCTCGCGCATTCTCTTTTCTGCTACCCACTGCGCCTCGACGATCTG